>NZ_CFJNYH010000021.1:0-61341 GCF_984815275.1 Coprobacillus sp. | reverse complement strand
TATTGATTTAACTGTCAATACTGGAGAAGTTCATGCTATTATGGGACCCAATGGAAATGGGAAGTCAACATTGCTTTCAGCCATTATGGGGCATCCTAAATATAAAGTCACACAAGGAAGTATTGAATTAGATGGACAGGATGTCTTATCAATGGAAGTCGATCAAAGATCAAGAGCAGGACTATTCTTAGGTATGCAATATCCACAAGAAATTCCTGGTGTCACAAATTCAGACTTTTTAAAAGCCGCTATGAATGCAAGATTAGAGAAACCAGTCTCATTATTTAAGTTTATTCGTACATTGGATAAAAATATTGAAGAGTTAGATATGGATGAAAACTTAGCACATCGATATTTAAATGAAGGATTTTCTGGTGGTGAAAAGAAACGTAATGAAATTCTGCAAATGAAATTATTACAGCCAAAGTTTGCTTTATTAGATGAAATTGATTCAGGACTAGATGTTGATGCATTGAGAGTTGTCAGTGAAGCTATTAATTCTATGCGTAATGATGATTTTGGTTGTGTGATGGTCTCTCATTATGAAAGATTGTTTGAACTTGTTAAGCCAACTCATGTTCATGTGCTGGTGAAAGGACAAATCGTTATGACTGGTGGATATGAGCTTGTTGAAAAAATTGATAGCGAAGGTTATGAATGGGTCAAAGAACTTGGAATTGAAATTGAACAGGATGAAGAAAGAAAACCAATTATTTTAGAATCATGTGGAAAAAAGGAACAGATCAATAATGGATAATTATATATTGAGTAGTTCTTACTCACTTGTTTTAAAGAATGGAGAAATCATTGAATCTCATTTGCCTGATCATATCAGTTATCAAGATTCTGTTTTTGTATTTGAAAATCAAGAGCCTGTAGAAGTTCAGATTGTTTATATATTAGAAGCAGATATAAAAATGAATATTTGTTTTGAAATCAAGAAAAACGTTAAAGTTAATTTCATTGAAACAAAAGTGTTATCACAAGGTGCAGTTTTACATAAAGATATGCATATTGATGAGAATGCAGTTGTACATATTTTCAGTGAAAATAACTGTCAAAATCAAGAGACAGTTGAATGTTATGAAAATGTTTATTTAAAAGAAAATGCTATCTGCCAATGTGGCTATGCTGAATTATCTGATGGAAGTTATCAGGGAACTTATCACTATTATTTAGATGGTGAAGGTGCTGATGCCAAAATAAGAATGGCGGTCTTGTCTAAAGAACAAGAACAAAAACATTATGAAGTGCTGATTCAACATAATCAGCCACATACGTTTGGTCAAATGGATAATTATGGTGTTGTTAAAGATCAAGGAAAGTTGGTTATAGATGGAATTGGCACTATTACTAAAGGTCAACATGGCTCTGCCGCTCATCAAACCAATAAGATTATGGTTTTTGATGCGAATTGCATTGCTAGTGCTAATCCTTATTTATATATTGATGAATATGATGTGAAAGCTTCACATGCAGCTGGTGTTGGGAAAATGGATGAAGATCATTTGTATTATCTACAAAGTCGTGGTCTTTCTAAAAAACAAGCTATGCATTTAATTACTTATGGTTATTTAAAACCGGTTATTGAAGTGATTGATAATGAAATGTTGAAGGAACGTTTTGAAGAAGCCTTATCAAAGGTAGGTGATTAAATCATGTTAGATGTTGAAAGCATTAGAAAAGATTTCCCAATGCTAAATGGGAAAACTATGCATGACCATCCTCTGATTTATCTTGATAATGGAGCGACAACTTTAAAACCACAAGCTGTGATCGATGCTGTATGTGATTATTTAACACATTATTCAGGAAATGCACATCGTGGTGATTATGATTTATCACATGAAGTTGATGAGCGTTTTGAAGATGCCAGAAGATTGATTAAAGACTTTATAAATGCAGCACGTGTTGAAGAAATTGTTTTTACTTCTGGTTCAACTGATTCACTTAATATGATTGCTTATGGATATGGGCTCAATCATTTACAGGCAGGTGACGAGATTTTACTGACAGTTGCTGAACATGCATCCAATACATTGCCATGGTTTGATGTCGCCAATAAAGTTGGTGCTATTGTTCATTACATTGATTTGGATGAAACTGGAAGTTTAACACTGGAAAATGTGAAAAAAGCAGTGACCGAAAAAACAAAGATTATTGCGATTGCTGAAGTCACAAATGTTTTAGGATATGACGCACCAATGAAAGAAATTTGTAATTATGCTCATGAACGTGAGATTATTGTCGTTGCTGATGGGGCTCAAAGTGTTCCTCATCAAGTGACTGATGTTCAAGCCAGTGGTGTTGATTTTCTCGCTTTTTCAGGGCATAAGATGTGTGGACCTACTGGTGTAGGAATTATGTATGGAAAATATGATTTATTATGTGAAACAAAGCCTACTCGTTTAGGTGGAGGATCAAATTCACGTTATAACAGTTGTGGTGTTGTGACACTTAAGAATCCACCTTATAAATTTGAAGCAGGAACGCCAAATATTGAAGGTGTCATAGGCTTAGGAGCCGCAGTTGAGTATCTATCTAAAATTGGTATGGATAATATTTGTGCTCATGAAAAAGAATTACGCCAATATTGTATTAAAAAAATGCAAGAGCTTGATAATGTTGAAATTTATAATGTTCATAGTGATGGGGCAGTTGCATTTAATATCAAAGGCGTTTTCTCACAAGATGCTGCCAGTTTGTTTAATACATATGGGATTGCTGTTAGAGCAGGGCAGCACTGTGCAAAGATACTAGATGAATTTTTGAATGTTTCAACAACTTTGAGAGTATCATTCTACTTCTATAACACAAAAGAAGAGATTGATCAATTTATTGAAGTGTGTAAGAAAGGAGATGACTTTTTAGATGCGTTCTTTGGATGACCCTCAATTATTGAGAGAAATTATTATGGATCATTATGATCATCCACGTAATCGTGGATTGGTTGAAGATGAAACATACAAAAAAGTCAATATGAATTCAGACACATGTATTGATGATTTAGATATTCAAGTCAAGTTTGATGGAGATAAGATTGCTGATGTTCGTTATGATGGAGAAGCATGTGCTATCTGTACTTCTTCAACATCAATTATGAGTGAACTTGTGATTGGTAAAACGAAAGAAGAAGCAAAGAGAATTATTGAAAATTATATGAACATGATCTATGAAAGAGATTATGATGAAGATTTATTAGAGGAAGCAATTGCTTTTAAAAATACACATAAACAAGCTAACCGTATTAAGTGTGCAACACTTGGATGGAATGGGCTTGTCAAGTTAATAGAAGAAAGTGAGGAATAAGATAGTGGCTATTGAAGATCTTGATATTCCTACAAATAATACTGAATTTGATTTTCGTGATGAAGATGTTTCAGTGTTTAAGACACCTAAAGGATTAAATGCAGATATTGTAAGAGAAATTTCAAAAATCAAACAAGAACCTGAATGGATGCTAGAATATCGTTTAAAGTCTTTGCAGTGTTTTTTAGATAAACCAATGCCAACTTGGGGTGTTGATTTGAGTCAAATGAATTTTGATGATTATACATATTATAGTCGTCCAAGTGATAATTTGACTGATAAATGGGAAGAAGTTCCAGAAACAATTAAGAATACTTTTAATAAACTAGGTATTCCCGAAGCTGAACAGCATTTCTTAGCAGGTGCTTCTGCACAGTATGAGTCAGAAGTGGTCTATCACAATATGTTAGAAGAAGTGAAAGAAAAAGGTGTTATTTTCTTAGATATTGATAGTGGACTCAGAGAGTATCCGGAAATATTTAAAAAATATTTTGATACTGTTATTCCTTATAATGATAATAAGTTTTCGGCTTTAAATGGAGCAGTTTGGTCTGGAGGATCATTTATATATGTTCCTCCTGGTGTAAAGTTAGACAAGCCATTACAGTCGTATTTTAGAATTAATTCTGAAAGAATGGCACAGTTTGAAAGAACGCTTATTATTGTTGATAAAGGATCTGATATTCATTATGTAGAAGGATGCACAGCACCGTCTTATTCAAAAGATTCTTTACATGCTGGTGTGGTTGAAATTGTTGTGTTGGAAGATGCAAAATGTCGTTATACAACCATTCAAAACTGGTCTAAGAATATTTATAACCTTGTAACACAAAGAGCTAAGGTTGAAAAAAATGGTTCTATGGAATGGGTAGATGGAAATATAGGTTCACTTGTCACAATGAAATATCCAACATGCATTTTAGCAGGCGATGGGTCTAAAGGAACATGTATTACAATTGCTGTGGCAGATGATGTTCAAATTATTGATTCTGGTTCAAAGATGATTCATCTTGGTAAAAATACTTCAAGTCAGATTATTTCTAAATCTATTGCGAGAAATGGCGGTAAAGTCAATTATCGTGGGTTGGTAAGACATTCTAAAAAAGCAATGGATGCAAAAAGTAAGGTAGAATGTGATACGTTAATTCTTGATCCAATATCAACGAGTGACACAATTCCTACCAATATGATGATGAATAATGATTCAATTATTGAGCATGAGGCAACAGTATCTAAAGTTTCTGAAGATCAATTGTTTTATTTGATGAGTAGAGGTCTTACAAAACAACAAGCAACAGAAATGATTGTTATGGGATTTATTGAACCATTCTCAAGAGAATTACCAATGGAATATGCTGTAGAGTTAAATCAGTTGATTAAGCTTGATATGGGAGAAGATAGCATTGGATAAGAAATCCATTCGTCAAATGATGAAAGAAAAACGTCTTTTGTTAAATCAAGAGACGTTTTCTTTATATAATCAAAGTATATATCATCAAGTTATTCATCACCCATATTATCAATCAGCAAAGTTAATAGCTTGCTATGTTTCATTGCAGTATGAAGTTGATACAATATCACTCATAAAAAAAACTCTTGAGACTCATCGTGTATGTGTTCCTAAAGTTCATGGGGATATCATGCATTTTTATGAAATTGAATCTTTAGATGATTTAAAAGAAGGATGTTTTCATGTTTTAGAACCCATAACAACAAAACAAATCCAACCTCAAGATATTGATCTTATGATTGTTCCACTATTAGCTTTTGATCAATTCAAATATCGAGTTGGATATGGTAAAGGCTATTATGATAAATATTTTGCAAGTGGATATCAGGGATATAAATTAGGATTAGCTTTTTCGTTTCAATATATTCATAGTATTGATATTGATCAATATGATTATTGTTTGGATGAAATTATTGTTGAGAATATCTTGGAATAGAGCACATTATTTGAGATGTGTTTTTTTCTATATCATTATATATAAAATATTAAGATATATTTAAAAAGAAATTGAGTTCTTTGAAAAATACTAAGTATCATCATTGTGTTATTTGATTTATTAGATAGGATATAGCATTTTTTGTTTTGTCATTTCATATAATGTTTTGGTGAATGTGATGAAAAAATGGCTTATTGTGATATTGGTGTTTTTCATAATTATTGCCCTGTCTGGTACGGGGATATATATCAAATTGATACCAAGTCTTAAAGAATATGGAAAATTAGAAATTGAAAGATTTAATCAATTGATTATTTCACATTGTTATTTCACAAGTGACTCCCAATATGATAATTTAGTCATTATTGAAAGAGGTGAAGACAATGAGATTGAATTGCTTGATTTTGATATGGTGAAAGTGAATCAACTTGCAACAGCGATTGTTATGGATATAGAGAAAACATATGCTGATTTAGAAGAGGGCACTTATTTAGCAAGTGATGATAGCTATTATCAAAGACGTTTGCAACAGGTTAGTAGGAGTGGGATTATTTCAAATATTCCCATAGCAACTTTATTGAATCTGCCCGCTTTTTCCTTTGTCTCACCAAGTATACCAGTTAGATATAAACATTTATCAAGTGTAGGAAGTTCAATTGTCAAGAATGTTGAGAATTATGGAGTTAACCATGTTATGGTTGAACTCTCTATAGAAATCAATATGAATTTAACAATGGTTTATCCTTTTTTTGAACAATATCATACTCACAGTATTAAAATTCCAGTATTATTAGAAATATTTCAAGGACAAGTTCCTCTCGTATATTCTCAATAGAAAGAAGAATGTCTATGTCTCATATTTTAAAAATGTATTACGGTATTGATGTTTCTCTTAATGAAGATGGATATTTTCATTATCAGAATCAGTTGTATTATTTTTGCTTTGTTCCAGATGTAGGAAAATTTTTAGACACATATCGTTATTATCGATATTTAATGCATATGTGTGGTATTGAGGGTTATTCACTTGTGAAAAATCATAATCAGGATATTGTTTCACAACAGCATATCTTGTTAATGTATCATTCTGGTACATTTGCGTTTTCGTCATATTTGCAAGTTTTTATGCAGCCTCTGCCTTATCAAAAAATGAAGATTAGAGATATAAAAGAACAATGGATTCATAAAATTGATTGCGTCAGAGAACATGTTCAAGACTATGCATATAGTTTCAAACATGATCAAGATATGATATCTTTGATATATTACTATTGTGGGATTGCTGAAAACAGTATTAATATTCTCAATGAAATTCTTATTATTGATCAAGAAGCTTCAATAACTTTATCTTTATCACTCACATATCCAGTTCAAAATTATGTCTATGAAATAGTCAATCCGGCAAACTATACTATTTCAACACGACCTCGTCAAATTGTAAATTTATTAAGAAGTCACTTTATAACTTATCAAAATATTCAAGAATTGTTAGAAAGTCAATATTATGATGTTTATGAAATTATTTATTTATATGCAAGAATTTTATACCCTTCAACCTTTTTTGATCAATTCTTAAAGAAACAATTGAGTACACAAGATATTCAAAATTATTATTTTCATTTAGAAGAAGAAAGAAATATGTATAAGGAAATGATGGATATTTTATCCTTTTATGTCACACTACCTAAAATAAGTTGGATAAATGACAATAATATGGTATAATATATACTAGTTAACTGAAAGGGAAGTATATATGGATTTTGCAACAAATATTAAAAACAATGAACAAATTAGAGAATCTTTAATAGGATTAAAATTACAAGTACAAAAAGAAGCATCAATTCAAAATGATACTGAATTAAAAGATAAACTTATTCATTTATTAAATGATGAAGATCCAAAAGTTAGAAAGAACAGTGCTGTCTTATTAGGACATTATCCAGGTACTGTAGATATTCTATTAGAAGCTTATAAACATGAGAAAACAGATTACGTCAAAGATGCTTATTTAAAAGGGATGAGTATGCAGGATTGTCGCCTGTATTTTCGTGATTTGCAAATGATTCAAAGTCATTTGATGAATTTAGAAGATACAACTCCAAAACATGTTCAAGCTCAGTTAAAGATTTTAAATCCTTTAATTCTGAAAAATCAAATTCATAAAAAGAAAATTATTAAATTAAAACATACACCTGTAGATGTTATATTAACTTCTCTTCCTTATTATCAATTTGTATTATTTGCTGATGTTTTACATTTAAGATATAAACCTGTATCACAAGGTGTCTTGGTGAGAACTGATTCTATTTATGATCTCTTGCCAATTCGTACTTATAAAGATATGTTAATTCCTTTGCAGGGTGCTTCTGGTTTAGATATGTCATTAGAAACAATTATGAATGGTTTTGAAAGATGTAATATTGAAGATATCTTTGATAGATTATATGATGATCATTCTGTTTTCTATTTTAGAGTTGTTGATGCTATGCGTGAAAAGAAACCTCAATTGATTAAAAAGATATCAGAAAAGCTATTTGAACTTTACCCTCAGAAATTGTTGAATGCTACTGAAAATTATGATATAGAAATTGTCATTAAGGAAGTACAAAGAGGAAAAGTCAATGCTTATTTGAGATTAATACATTTGAACAATCCTCGTTTTCAGTATCGTAGAGAGGTGAGTGCAACATCTATGCAATCTTATGTTGCGGCTACAATGGTTCAATTAGCGAAACCATATATGATAGAGGATGCAAAGGTTTTAGATCCTTTTGTCGGAACAGGAACTTTATTAATTGAGCGTTGTTTTGCAAAGTCAGCTCATTTTGTTATGGGAATTGATGTTTATGGGCAAGGAATAGAATCGGCAAGAAAGAATGCGAAATTAGCTGGTCAGAATATTTATTTTGTTCATAAAGATTCATTGCGTTTTGTGAATAATGAGATGTTTGATGAAATCATAACTGATATGCCTACATTTGCTCAAATGAAAGATCAAGAACAATTACAAAATCTATATGATCGATTCTTTGAACGTATTCGTCGTTTGGTCAAACCTGGAGGCTATGTTTTCTTATATACAAGTGAAATATCGCTTGTGAGAAAGAATTTAAGATTACAGGAAGGTTATCTTTCTTTAGAGGAACATTATGAAGTTCCTAGAGGAAAGAACATGTTTTATTTCTTTATTATTAAAGTTAAGTAAGTCCTACATTGTAGGGCTTTTTTCAAAGGAGAATATATGTATTATGTATATATGTTAAGATGTAAAGATAATAGTTTATATACTGGTATAACAACAGATATAAGAAGACGTTATCAGGAACATTTGAATCAAGGGAAGAAATCAGCTAAATATACAAGAGTTCATGGTGTTTTACAGATTGAAGCTTATTGGAGTTGTCAAGATCGCAGGGTAGCATCGCAGTTAGAATACTGGTTAAAAACGCTTGATAAGTCCCAGAAAGAACAGATTATTTTTGATAATCACTATATATCTGTTTATTTACAAGAGAAAATTGACATAGCAGTGTACAAGCGTCAATATGATTTTATTTCACATAAAGTTATGATAAAATAAAGTAAAGGAGATGATTGAATTGACAATTAAGGAAGTCAGTACAATGTATAATATTTCAGCAGATACTTTACGTTATTATGAAAAGATAGGACTTATTGATCCAGTTAAACGTAATGAAAATGGTATTCGTGATTATAAGGAAATAGATTTAAAAAGAATTCAGTTTTTAAAATGTATGCGTTTATCTGGCTTGAGCATTGATATGTTATTACAATATATAGAATTACTTCATCAAGGGGAGCACACGATCCCACAAAGAAAAGAAATTCTAATGAAACAGCGTGAAGTCATCTTATTAAAAATGAAAGAACTTCAAGAGACTTTAGAGCATTTAAATAAAAAGATTGAAACATATGATGATGTTTTATTAGAAATAGAGAAAACAATGTCTTAGAAAGAATAATAAGAAAGAGCGTTTGTATAAAATGTTCTTTTTTGTTATTTTTTTAGAAAATGGCTTGACTTAGAGTTGACTCTAAGTGATATGATAGAAACCATAGGAGATGAAAATAATGGAAAAAGTTATATTGGGGAGAACGGGTATATGTGTTCAAAAAAATGGTTTTGGAGCATTACCAGTTCAACGTGTATCACTAAATGAAGCAAAAATCATTTTGCGTAAAGCTTATGAAAATGGCATTCAATTTTTTGATTCAGCAAGAGCTTATAGTGACAGTGAAGAAAAAATTGGTTTGGCATTAAGTGATGTGAGAGAAAATATTTATATATCAACCAAAACAATGGCAACGACTGTTCAGGCTTTTTGGGAAGATTTAGAAACAAGTTTAAAAATGTTAAAGACAGATTATATTGATATTTATCAATTTCATAATCCATCTTTTTGTCCTAAACCAGGAGATGGAACGGGTTTATATGAAGCAATGCTAGAAGCTAAAAATCAAGGAAAAATTCATTATATTGGTTTAACAAATCATGGCTGGAAGGTTGCAAAGGAAGCTATTGAATCTGATTTGTATGATACACTACAGTTTCCATTTAGTTATTTAGCAAGTGAGAAGGAAGAAGAACTGGTTCGCCTTTGTGAAGAACATAATGTAGGTTTTATATGTATGAAGGCTTTATCAGGAGGGTTAATTACAAGAAGTGATATTGCTTATGCTTATTTGTTACAATATAAAAATGCACTACCAATATGGGGAATTCAAAAAGAAAGTGAACTTGATGAATTTATCTCTTATCAAAAGCAAGCACCAGTTTTAACGAAAGACATTGAAGAAATTATTCAACATGATCGAAAAGAATTGGCTGGTCAGTTTTGCTGTGGTTGTGGATATTGTATGCCTTGCCCACAAGGTATTATCATTAATCAATGTGCTCGTATGTCCTTAATGTTAAGAAGAGCACCTGCTGAAAACTGGCTCTTAGAAAAATGGCAAGCTGAAATGAATAAAATTAAAGACTGTATACATTGTGGGAAGTGTATGACTCATTGTCCCTATGGTTTAAATACACCAGAACTCTTACAAAAAAATTATGAAGATTATCAAACTTTTCTATGAGAGGAAGAAAATATATGGAGTATAAAAGATTAGGAAAAACTGATTTAAAAGTCAGTATTATTGGTTTGGGATGTGAAGGCTTTATGAATAAAAGTGATGATGAGGTGAAAGTTTTAGTTGATAAGGCTCATCAGGAAGGGATTAATTTTATTGATTTCTTTTCGTCTAATCCACAAGGAAGAAGTGCATTTGGAAATGCTATTATTAATCATCGTCAAGATTGGATTATTCAAGGTCATCTTTGTACAACATGGAAAAATGGTCAATATGAAAGAACAAGAAAAATGGATGAAGTGAAATCAGGATTTCAAGATTTGTTAGAGCGTTTACATACTGATTATATTGATGTTGGAATGATTCACTATATTGATGCTCAAAAAGACTTTGATGAAGTTTTTGGTGGTGAAGTGATTGCATTTGCAAAAGAACTTAAAGAAAAAGGAATTATTCGTACAATTGGTATCAGTTCTCATAATCCTTTGATTGCTTTACAGGCAGCACAGACAGGCTTAATTGATGTGATAATGTTTTCTATAAATCCATGTTATGATATGTTACCACCAAGTGAAAATGTAGATGACTTATGGGACGATAAGAATTATCAAAAACCATTATTTCAAATTGATCCTGCGCGTCAGGAGTTATATCAATACTGTGAAAAAGAAAATATTTCATTGACCGTTATGAAAGCTTTTGGCGGTGGTGATCTGCTAGATGAAAAATTATCACCATTTGGAGTCAAGATGACACCATTACAATGTCTTCATTATTGTTTAACAAGACCTGGTGTTGCTTCTGTTATGGCAGGAAGCCATAGTGTCAAAGAATTAAATGAAGCTATAGATTATTGTTATGCAAGTTATGAGCAAAAGGATTTTGCAGAGGTGTTAAGTCGTGTCCCAAAACACAGTTTTATTGGAAATTGTGTATATTGTGGACATTGTGCACCATGTGTAAAAGGGATATCGGTAGCAGATGTTAACAAATTTGCTAATTTATGTACTGCACAACAAGAAATTCCAGAAACAGTACGTGAACATTATGCTGCTTTGGAACATCATGCTTCTGATTGCATTGCATGTGGTAAGTGTTTATCAAATTGTCCATTTGAAGTTAATATTATTCAGAAGATGAAAGATGCAGTTTGGTTATTTGGATACTAAGGAGTGCTTATGAGAATATGCGAGATTAGTGATATGTTTCATTTGACTCAGGATACTTTACGCTATTATGAAAAAATTGGTCTGTTAGATCCTGTAAGTAAAGATAAGAAGGGAAATCGAGATTATCAGCCAAAAGATATTCGACGCTTAGAGTTTATCAGTTGTATGCGTGATGCTGGATTAAGTATTCAAGTTTTACAAAAATATATTGAGCTTTATCAACAGGGTGATGGAACGATTTTAGAACGTAAGAATTTATTAGTGAATGAACGTGATAAATTGATTGAAAAACAATCATTGATTCATAAATCATTAGAGAAATTAAATTATAAGATTGAAAACTATGAAAAAATATTAAATAAAGAAATATAGGAGAATTTTTATGAAAACAAGAAAAATAACATTTGGAGCGATGTGTTTAGCATTATCATTATTATTACCTCAAGCTTTTCATCTCATTGGTATGCAGCAAGCTGGATCAGTTTTCTTGCCAATGCACATTCCTGTTTTTATTGGTGGAATGCTACTAGGACCAATTTATGGTTTGTTTCTAGGCATTTTTGCACCACTTACAAGTTTTGTTGTGACAGGAATGCCT
Organism: Coprobacillus sp.; assembly: GCF_984815275.1. Lineage (NCBI taxonomy): Bacteria > Bacillati > Bacillota > Erysipelotrichia > Erysipelotrichales > Coprobacillaceae > Coprobacillus > Coprobacillus sp. The sequence goes on along the minus strand of NZ_CFJNYH010000021.1, from coordinate 49,225 downwards.
ACTGCAGAAAGAGTTTTATTTATGATGAGTGAACTTGCAACTTATGGGATGGTAAGTGGTTTATTATTCCATCATTTCCACTTTTCTAAAAAGAAATTAGGTTCAGTCATGGCACTTCTTCTTTCTATGATTGCTGGTCGTTTGGTTTATGGTTTTGTTATTTCTATTGCAACTTATGTTTTTGGAATTCCTCTAGGTGGGATTCAAGCGGTTATTATGGCAACAATGACAGGATTGCCAGGAATTGTCATCCAATTGTTATTTGTCCCTGCAATTGTTACAATTGTTGATAGAGGAGGATATTTCAATGAACCTGAAACTTTTACAAGAGAAGCTTAATAAAGAAAATTATACACTCATTGCTGATAAGAATGGTGAATATTATACTTCTTATTCAAGGGGGATTGCACCAATCTTAGATCCAATGAAAGATGATCAATCTTTTTTTAAAGGTGCTATTGTTGTTGATAAAGTGATTGGGAAAGCCACTGCTATGTTATTGATTCTATCAGGTGTTGAATTTATTTATGCATATGTTTTGAGTCAAAAAGCAATGGAAATATTAGAACAATACCATGTTCCTTTTGAATATCGAAAACTTGTTGATTATATTGAAAATAGAGATCAAACAGGAATGTGTCCAATGGAAGCAACAGTTTATGACATCAATGATTTAAATGAAGCATTTGAAGCATTAATTCTTAAACAGCAAGCATTAAAAATGAATAGATAAGAGCAGAGTTTGATCATTAAAGAGTGAGAATTTTGGTTTGTGCGTTTGCCTGTTTGAGATGCAGATAAACGCACTTGGATGAATTATAGTGAGTGTATTGAATGCACTTAATATAGGGAAGAGGGGAAATATGTTTCATTTTAAAATTGATTTATTAAAAGACAATATATTAAAGGCTTTATTGTTATTTGCTTTTCCAATTCTGATTGCTAATATTTTTCAACAACTCTACAACACAATGGATACGATGATTGTAGGGAATTTCTTAGGTGATACATCATTAGCAGCAATTAGTGCTTGTGGAGCTGTTTATGAATTGTTAATTGGATTTGCTTTGGGAGTCGGTAATGGACTCTCAATTGTTACAGCGAGAAATTATGGATCAAATGATGAGAATCAGATTAAGAAATCGGTAGCTGGATCAATTGTTATTGGTATTGGCTTGACATTATTAATTATGCTTATTTCTCTTTTGTTTCTATATCCTTTATTACAACTTTTACATACACCTATTCATATTATAGATGAGGCATATTCATATATATTTGTAGTGACCATATTTGTAGGAGTTATGTTTGCTTATAATCTGTGTGCTGGATTGTTGCGTGCGATTGGGAATAGTGTTATGCCTTTGATTTTTTTGATTATTTCATCACTCATTAATGTTGGACTAGATATTTTATTGATTACGCAATTTGCAATGGGAGTTCAAGGGGCAGCAGTTGCTACAGTGATTTCGCAAGCTATTTCAGTTATTCTTTGTATTTTTTATATATACAAAAAAACACCTATCTTGATTCCTTGTAGAGAACATTTTACTGTTGATAAGGGACTTTATAAAGAATTATTAGGACAAGGATTTTCGATGGGCTTTATGATGTCAATTGTTTCAGCTGGGACTGTTATTTTACAAAGTGCTATTAATGATTTTGGTTATCTGATTATTGCTGGTCATGGAACTGCGCGTAAACTCAATTCATTTTGTATGATGCCAGCTGGAACAATAGGACTGGCGTTATCTACTTTTGTTTCTCAGAACAAAGGTGCTAATCAGCAACAAAGAATTCGAGATGGGGTCAGATATGGGAATCTTATTGCTTGTGCATGGGGTGCTCTTATCACAGTGATTTTATTTTTTGGAGCTCCATTACTTGTTCAATTGATTTCTGGTTCTCGTGAACCTACTGTCATTGATAATGCTACTTTGTACTTACGAATAAATGCACCATTCTATGCTGTTTTGGGAATACTGTTAAATTTACGTAATTCTTTACAAGGATTAGGTATGAAAATTATCCCTCTAGTTTCAAGCGTTATTGAATGTTTAGGCAAAATTGTATTTGTTGCTTTATTTATACCTGTTCTCCATTATTTTGGTGTGATTATATGTGAACCAGTGATTTGGTGCTGCATGTGTCTACAACTCGCGTGGTCATTTTATCATAATCCTTATATCAAAGGTGCTAAAAATAATCAAGAAACAGTTTGAAACCCAAGAGAGGAGACAAGGATATGTATTTTATATTTAGAATTCTACCCATCATAATCATGATTCCTTTGGCTATATACTTTTATTTTTTCATAAAACGAATATGTCTCTGTATTTTTCAAAATATAAACAAATGGCATAAAATAATATGTGCATTATTGGCGGTTGTCTTTGTTCTTCCAGCTTCTTCTTTCTTTAGTTTTTGGGCTGTCGTTGTTTTGCATCTCTTTGCATTTGCTATTATTATGGATTGCATTTTTGTTATCTACAAAAAGTTTCATATGACAAATCAAATCTTTTTAAAGGTTTATCAAATAGGGGTTATACCTATATTGTGTTTATTTCTTATGTTAGGATACGGGTATTGGAACATGAAAAATGTTTTGAAGATACATTATAGTGTTACAACTCACAAAACCATAACTCAAGACTATCGTATTGCCTTTCTTTCAGATTTACATTTTGGTAATACAATGAATAAATCAGAACTAGAAAAATATTGTCAAGATATCTCTTTACAGAAACCTGATATTGTCATGTTAGGTGGTGATATTGTTGATGAACATACAACGTATCAAGAGATGAAAGAAGCATTTGAAGTATTGGGACAAATTGAAAATCAATATGGAATTTATTATGTTTATGGAAATCATGATCAAGCTCTTTACTTGAATTCTCCTCATTTTACACCTTCTCAGCTTAAAAAGAGTATTGAAGAGCATCACATTTCTATTCTTTTGGATTCCCAAGTCAATATACAAGATGAAATGACTATCATTGGTCGTCAAGATCGTTCTTTAGGTGAGCGTGAAGACACTCAGCAGTTGATAAAGAATGTTAATCACGAAAATTTTATTTTAATGTTGGATCATCAGCCAGTAGACCTTCAAAAGAATAATGAACTGCATGTTGATTTACAATTATCAGGTCATACTCATGGCGGACAGATGTTTCCTGTGGGCCTTATCACTTCTGTTTTGGGGTTTGGTGAAATGAATTACGGTTACCAAGCAATGAGTGATATGACAGTTATTGTGTCTTCGGGTATAGCAGGCTGGGGATATCCACTAAGAACTGGCTCTCATAGCGAATATGTTATAGTAGATATTGTTAAAGAATAAATGTATCTGAATGTTTTCAGATACATTTTTAAATACACAATTCATAGAATCCCAATAGAAATATTAATAAACCAGAAACTGGTGAAGCATAAGAAGAAATATATTTGGAAAAATAAGTTTTACCAAGCCATTGAGATATGAGTATAAAAACAAAAGATGCACACAGTGTTGCTAAACAGGTGTAAAAGCATGGTAAGCCTGTGATGCTTGCACCAATACCCAAGCCTATGTTGTTTAATGATAATGCAAAACCAAGTAAGAAAGTCTCTTTTAGTGTGATTTTCTTATGAGATTGAAATTGTTTTATATCCTGCTGTTTTTGTAAGATCATACTGATACCTATAACGATGAGGATTAATGATCCAATATGGTTTGCTGTGTTTATAGATAAGAACCGTGTTAATAAACTTCCTAGCATCATAGAAAAGTAAGTACCTATTGTTGACATAAAGGCAATTAATAAATTACTATTGATATCAATAATGGTTTTTTTGAGACTATACGATAAACCAATAACGAGACAATCAATATTGGCTGATAGTGCAAAAAGAATGACAGAGAGTATATGCATAATGAACCTCCTTATTTATACTATGTCAAAAATATAAAATGGACATAAATATATGATAAAATCATGAGGAATTATTATATTTAAAAAAACCTAAATATAATAAAAACTGCTAAACAAATTATTTGTAAATTAGCAGTTTTATAAGAATCATAGGATTAATCTGTAAGTGCATCTCTGTTATCTTCGGGTGTTTCTTGAGGAGTTGTCTCTGGCGTTTCAGTTGGTTGATTCTCTTGTGGTGGCTTTTGTTCTTCAGGGTCTTGAGGAGTGTCTTGAACTGGAGGATCTTGAGTGGGTGTTTTTTCTTGGTCTTGTAACTGATTTTGGAGATTATTAATTTGATTTTGCTGTTTTAAATAATACTGATAAGCGACATATCCACCAACACAAATACCTGCAATAATACATAAACTGATAAAAAAGAGAATAAGTGTTGAAAACCATGAGCGATGCTTTTTTTCTTTAATAACTTTTGTTTTGTTTTTGGTTTTTTTCTTGGTTTTCTTCTTAACCTTTTGCCTTGGCTTTTTACTGTAAGAACGATTTCTTGGTTGTTCTTCCTTACTGGTTTCTATAAGTTTTGTCTGTTGAGGTTTTGTTTTTTTGTGAATCATTGTGGGAATAGGTTCTTCTCTTGTTTCTTTCATTGAATACTGAGGGGAAAAAGAATCTTTAGGTATTTTTGAAATTGTTTCTTTTTTATCAATAATCTTTTTTTCTTCTGAGTGTTTATAGTTTTCATATTGATCTATTTGTGAAAGTGATTGTTGTGTTTGGACAGTCTCTTTTTCATCGTCAAATACAAATCTTTTTTGAGCCATTTTTTTATCACCTCTATGATAGTATTGACTTATAGTATGTCCTAAATATTAACTCTTATAAAATTCATTGACAAGATATTGACTATTTTATATATAAGTATTAGAATGTATTTAGTAATACTAAATAGAATTGAGATGAAAGAATGAATCCAAAATATGAAAGACAATTAAAAAAAGGAGTTTTAGAGATATTGGTCTTAAAATTATTATCACAGAAAAAGATGTATGGTTATCAATTGATTATCGAAATGAAACAATTGAGTCATGAAATGTTTACATTAAGGGAAGGGACGCTCTATCCTATTCTCTATCGATTGGAAGATGATGGTTTGGTTGTAAGTCAATGGAGTGAGCCACAAGGTAAGGAAATTTCAAGAAAATATTATTTAATAACTGATGCAGGTCAAGAAGCATTGGCAGAATTGCGGATATTATGGTCTGAATTTTCAAAGACAGTTACAGATATAATGGGGGAATGATTAAGATGAATAAAGAAAGATATATGTCTGTTTTTAAAAAGAGTCTTGGTTGTAATAAGGAGAAAAAGAATTTAATTTGTGAGGAATTAGATGCAGATATTCAAGAAGCAATGAAAAATGGTGAGAGTTGGTCAGATATTCAAGAAAGATTAGGTGAACCCCATGTTTTAGCTAATGAATTTAATGAGAATTTAGGTGTTAAAAATAGTTCTCCGAAAAAGAAGGTATGGATTTATATTGGTATTGTTGTTATTGGGTTGTTATTAGCAGGGTTCTTTTATATAAACTCATTAATACCACAAGTCAGTAATATAGGTACATCTGGTTATTTTCAGCAGAGTGAAGTTGAAAAACAATCTTTAGACATTGTAGTCAATCTCAGTCAAAGAAACTACCAAGCCATTCATGATATATCTAATCAAGAGTTACAGGGGGCATTGTCACAGGAGCGCTTGGAAACAGCGGTGAATGGGCTAGGCGATATTGGCGAATTTGAAAAGATTACAAGTCAAAATTATGCTGAAGTGACTCAAAAAGGAGAAGTCAATGTAGTAGGAGAACTAGTTGCTTTATATGATCAAAGAAGTGTAACATATACTATTTCTTTTGATAAAGATATGAAACTTTCAGGATTGTATATGAAATAAGGAGAGTGATGATATGCAGTATCTGATTATTGATATCCTTTATTTGGTTTTGATATGGGGAATTTATAAAATACGTCATTCTTCAAATCAAATGATAAGAATGCTGGATAACGGATATGCTTTCTATGAAAGTTTGCCGAAAAGTCAAAAAGAATTTTATTGGAAAAAAGATACACAATTACTGATGGGATTTATGTTGGGCATAGGCATATGTATAAATATTATGTTTTACCAAATTGAACTCGGTGCTTCATTGCTTATTATCATAGGAATATTTTTATTGGGCATTGTGATATCTACGGGGATATATACATATTTATATTTCCGTTTAAAAAGAAAATATATAAAGAATAAGGGTGATTAAAAATGATTATTTGGATTATGATTGTAATTTTTGGAGTTTTGTCAATTGTTTTCTTCATGGGGAAAGGTGCTTTCTTGATTGCGGGCTATAATACAGCAAAAGTTGAGGATAAGTTAAAATATGATGAAAAGAAACTTTGCAGAGTTATAGGTGTTGGTTGTCTTATAGTAACAATTTCCTTATTGCTGGCACAACTTTTTGAAGAGATGGCAGTTTATTTTTGTTCTATTGGTATATTGTTGGGAGTCATTGTTATGTTTGTTGGAACAAGCTTTTTCTGTAATAATAAAGGTGAGAAAAATAATGATAAAACAGGTAAAAAAGGTATCTTGAAAAGCAAAGGATTTTGGAGTGGACTGTTTACAGTTGGTGTGTGTCTTTTTGTAGGAGTGACTTTGTTTACAGGGCATGTAAAAGTTGAATTTTATGATCAGTATTTAAGTGTAGGGTCTGATTCATGGGCAACAAAAACTATTGAAGTTGATTATGAAAATATTGGGAATATTGAGTATGTTTCAGATATTGAGTTAGGCAAGAGAACATTTGGTGTAGGAAGTGCAGTTTTAAATGCTGGACATTTTAAAAATAAGACTTATGGAGATTACAATTTATATGCTTATACAAGTTGTAAAGAATATATTGTTTTGCATACTGAATCTGGCATTGTTGTATTTAATGATAAAGATGAAGCAAAAACCAAAAGTTTATATCAACAAATTGAAGATAAATTAAAAAAATAGGGATACTCGATGTATCCCTGCTTTTTTATTATATTATTTTCTTCTGAAGAATGATAAGAAACGTGTGAAGTTTTCACAATAGTCATATCGTTCACTTTTAATCCATGCTGGATAGATGTCTTCAGATGCATGTGAGATAAGATAATAGTCATAAGTGATATTCATTTTTGTTCCCTCCATTTTTATGATTTATTGTTCTCTTTTTAATACAATTCTATTATATAATATATAAACAAGAATGAAAGAGACAGAAAATATAAAAAAACATTCTTTTTTTGTGCATTAAGCACAAAAGATGTTACAATGAAAGAAAAGAAGGTGAGAACATGGGATTTACAATTGAGGATGCATTGGTCCAAACACAAGATCAGTATTGTTTAACATTACTAGCTGGTAAAGCGGGTTGCAGCAATGCGATTAGCTGGGTACACATGATAGAAGATACAACAATTATTCAACAGTTGTGGGGAAAAGAATTGGCAGTTACAACGGGATTGGGGTTTCAGACACATGATGCTTTATTGGATTTTGTACAATGTCTTGTTAAATATCATAGTGTTGGATTGATTATAAATACAGGGAAATATATTTTTGATATTCCGGATGATATTTTGAGGTATTGTGACGAACAGGATTTTCCATTGTTGACAACACCATGGGAAGTGCATATGGCAGATTTAATTAAGGACTTTAGTATGCGATGTTTAAGCTCTGAGAAAGAAGATCGTCAGATTTCAAAATATTTTCAAGAAACTTTTATAAATCCGCATTTGAGTGCAGAATATCGTCAGCAGCTTATGAGTACATTTGATGTAGATGGCTATTTTCAGATTCTATTAATAGGGATAGAAGATTCAGATCGTTTTGATACCATTGCAAGAAGACGTATAGCATTTCAGTTGGAAATCTGTTTTGAAAAGATTGAGAGCCCTTATAGTTTCTTTTGGTTTGATGGTGCATTTGTTTTGGTTGTCAATAATTTAGAAGTTGATGTTTTAGAAGAGATTGTTGATAAAATGTATAGAAGATCTAAAAAAAGAATGAAAGATATCATTATTCATATTGGTATCGGTACAAGAATGCTTGATTATAAAAATGTTATTTTAAGTTATAAACGTGCCTATGCTGCTCAACAAATGGCACAACAGTTTGATTATCCATTAATGTCATTTGATGAAATGGGGGTTTATCAATTGTTGTTTTTAATTGAGGATCATCAAGTTTTAGAAGATATGTATCATCAATTGTTAAATCCTTTACTAGCTTATGATTATCAGCATCATGGGGAATTGGAGAAAACGCTATATTACTATCTCGTGTATGATGGAAGCCAGCAAGCTATGGCTAAACATCTTTACATGCATAGAAATACGATTAATTATCGGTTGACAAAAATCAAAGAATTGCTAAGTTGTGAACTTTCTACTTTTGAAGAGAAACTTCCCTACATGTTAGCTTTTTATATTAAAAAAATGATAAGCAATCAAAAAGCAGACTAGGTTGTCTGCTTTTCATTATTATCATCTAAAAAATGAATTAATAAATTGTTGAATTCCTCTAAATTATCATAGAAAGCACCATGACCAGCATCTTTTAATGGAAACAATTGGGAAGATGAGATATTTTGATGCATGATCTCAGCCATTTCAAAACGACAAATTTGGTCTTTTGTGCCATGAAAAATAGCTGTAGGAACTTGAATGGATTGGAGGTCACAAAACACATTTTCATCACGTAAAGAAAATAAAGTTTGCATCTGACCAAGACCAGAAGCATCATCACTGATACCTTGCAGCCAATTCATAAATGGATGAGAATGTTTTTTTGCAAAGAAAATACTCCCAAAATATTGATTAAGCTTTGGTCGGTCATGATAACCCAGTTGAATAAGCTTATCTGTATCTTGTACAGATTGGCCATAAGGATTTTGGGGTGATTGACAATAAGTTGGAACAGCAGCATCTAATAAACAGAGTTTAGAGACACCATATCCCTGATAAAGACACATATAACGTGTAACAATCGCTCCACCCATTGAAAACCCTAACAAAGCAAAGTTGTAAAGATTCATTTGATGAATAATAGAAAATAAATCTGTTGCCAATTGATTATAATCATATCCACAGGTTGATTCATCAGATTGCCCAAATCCACGAATATCCATTGTCACAATACGGTAATCATATTGTAATAAGGTGGGAATTTGATATTCAAACATTTTGTGAGATAATGGCCAGCCATGCACAAGAATAATTGTCCTTGAGCCATGAGGGTTATAATCATAAACAGCTAATTTTGTACAGTCATTAGATTGAATATAAAACATAAGGACTCCTTTCTTTCTCATAGTATTCATAAAGGAATGCAATCATTCATAAGAAAATGGAAAATAACATTTCTATTTGTTTCAAAATAAAATAGATGATTAGTTATGAAAATGTGTGTTTGAAATGCCCGCAACCAGTATTTGCAACCAATAGTTTCTCAAAAGGAAAGTAGAGTGTGTAGTGCAATTCATGAAAATACTTTATAGTGGTGACAAGGAGGAAATAGTATGAATAAAATTTTAGAAGTTCAACATATAGAAAAAAGTTATCGTGAAAATAAAGCGGTGAATGATTTGTCTTTTCATGTCAATGAAGGTGAAATTCTTGGCTTGTTAGGTCCTAATGGAGCAGGTAAAAGTACAACAATTAGCATTCTGTCTACAATCTTAAAAAATGATGCTGGCAAGATAAATATATTTAACTTACCATTAGAATCACATATCAATGAAATTAAAGGACAATTAGGTATTGTCCCTCAAGAGATAGCGATTTATGAAGATATTTCAGCATATCGCAATGTTGCTTTCTTTGCATCGTTGTATGGTCTTAAAAAGAATCAATTAGAAGAACGTGTGATGAATGCATTAGCATTTGTAGGATTAGAAGATAAAAAAAATGATGCACCTAAAACATTTAGTGGTGGGATGAAACGAAGATTAAATATTGCTTGTGCAATTGCCCATCAACCCAAATTGTTGATTTTAGATGAGCCGACTGTAGGGATTGACCCACAATCTAGAAATCATATTTTATCTTCATTAAAACGTTTAAAGGAAATGGGGACAACAATTATTTATACAACTCATTATATGGAAGAAGTCGAAGAAATAGCTGATCGTATAGTCATTATGGATAAAGGAACAAAAATAGCTGAAGGAACATTGAAACAGCTTTTAGAAAGATATAAAGATACATTGGTATATAAATTATATTTAGAGAAGTTCTCATCAGATGTTGAAAAACAACTATCAGATATTGATGGTGTTGAAGCGGTGGAACAAACTGAAGATTCGCTCAAGATTACAGTTTCTAAGAATGATGATGCATTAGATAAAATCATTTTGTTATTGGTTCAACAGAACTGTCATATTACAAAAATGGAAACAGAAGAAGGAAATTTAGAGATGGTCTTTTTGGAATTAACAGGAAAGAAGTTGAGGGATTGATGATGAGAGGCTTTTAGACTTTATTTAAACAAACTTTAAATCATCTCTTAACGCCTGGCACTATAGGCATCTTTCTTATCTTTCCAACTGTTTTAATTTCATTAATGGGTTTTTTATTTGAGAATCTGTATAACACATCTTTGGTCAGTTCTTATGATTTTTATGGTGTGACTATGATTATTTTTATTGCTATGATGGGAGCGACTGTTCCTGCGAATATTTTCTTGGAAAAACATCTTAAAAATGCAAATACAAGAATTTTTTATAGCCCAGTATCAAGAGTGAGTGTTTATTCTTCTAAAATATTGGCTTGCTTTCTATTTATGTCATTATGTCTAGCATTCAATATCATTGTCTTTCAGGGGTTTCTTTTGTTAATTTTGGTGGCAATAATATGATCTATGTTATTTTGTTATTAAGTCATTTTGTCTTGTTTCTGACATTACTAAGCAGTGCCATTTGTGTTACTATCCGTAATGAAGAAATGACAAATATAATTTTATCAAACTCAACAGCAGTTTTAGGCTTCCTATCAGGAATATTCTTTCCTATTGCAAGTTTAGGAGCATTCTTTGAGAAAATTGCAAGCTTTTCTCCAATTAAATGGACTGTGGACTGTGTCTTTCAGCTGATTTATGATGGAGTCAGTTCAAATTATTGGTGGATTATTCTTGGACTCCTTGCTTTATCTTTGTTGTTATTGCTGATTGTTCATAGAAATTATCGTCCCCAGGATTATATTTAGGAGGAAAGAATTATGTTAAAACTCATGAAATTAATATTTTATCGTATTAGCCATGATAAAGCGTTTTTAATAGTTTATCTTGTTTTAATTCCAATTGTGATGGGTATTGCTGTTTATTTTACGAACACTATGTCTTATCAAATGCAAATAGGAGTCGTGGGGGATATTGAAACAGTTGTTAATGATGAAATTCAATATATTCCATTAAAAGAGATTCCAAAAAATTCACAGATGGTTTTAAATCAATATGATGCTGTTGTTTATCAGGAAGGACTCAATGTCAAAGTATTATCTACAAAAGGTGAAGAGTATAATCAGGCTATCCAATTGTTGATGAATGGTCAAATAGATTCTCTATCTACTGATAAAGGGCGTGGAACTGCCTCTAATATTCTAGGTTTTTTAATGATGGTTATTTCATTATTGGGAGTTCAGATTTATTCATATTATTTTGATGAAAGAAAAGGGATTAATAAAAGGATACTAGGAACCTCAGTACATTGTTATCAATATATGTTAAGTCATTTTATTGTTGTTTTTAGTTTTCTATTTGTTCCAGCTGTTACTGTGATATGTGGAGCTCTATTTATTTTTGATATCGCATTGTCTATTGCTTTATGGCAATTTGTTCTCACCTTAATGTTGTTATGCTTTTTTGCAACTGCATTTGGCCTTTGGATTAATGTTTTATCAAAAACACTAGAGGAAAGTATGATGCTTGGTAATATGTTTGCTATTGTGGGGACGATTGTTTCAGGTGGATTTGTTCAGGTGACTGATAATGAAATCTTTAATGCAGTTGTTCAGGTTTTTCCTCAAAAACAAATCATGTCATTGTTGTTGTCTCTTGAAAACCATACGGCAGTACCTGTATTAGGAATATTGTATGTTGCTGTTATATCAATTTTATTTATTGTTATAGCCATTATTATTGAAAAGAAAAAATTACCAAATAGATAATGAAAACCTTACTTCATAAAAAAGTAAGGTCTTTTTATTTATTAAGAATTTGGAGGAGTTAAATATTTTATGAAATATATTTGCTTATTACATATTTTGGTTTGCTGCTTGTGATATGTATCTTTGTTTTGTTCTTTCTTTATTCTGCTATTATGTCTAAGATTACTATCTCATCATGATATCAGTATTTATCAGTCCATATCAAAAGACTTACAGACAATGAATATTATCTGATAGACAGACTAATATAATCCAGAGGGCAAAAAATCAAACAGAGCTGGACTCTTGTAATCATTCTCTAGGTTAAGTATAAAATAAAACACTTACAAGAAGTAAGTGTTAATCATCATATGGAGCGGGTGATGGGAATCGAACCCACGTAGTCAGCTTGGAAGGCTGAAGTTCTACCATTGAACTACACCCGCATATACAGAGCATCTCAACTACTGCTTGTATATAATACCATTATAATGAAAATATTGCAAGAGGTTTTGTGAATTTTTTTAAAAATATTTATCCAGATATTCTTCGAGACAAATTCCTTCTTTCATAATTTTTTGAGCATGTTCTTTACCAACGTAACGATAATGCCATGGCTCATATCCAACTTTAGTGATTTGATTTTTATCATTAGGATAACGTAAGATAAAACCATACTTATAACAATTCTGAATAAGTCATTGTTGTTCAGCAGTTCTTTCTTGACTTTCATCTAATTGTTGATTGCTTGTTGCGACAATATCAACAGCTAAGCCCATCTGATGTTCACTTGTGCCAGGTCTTGCTACCCAAAAAGAGGCTTTTTCTTCTGCTTCTTTCTGACTTGAGGATTGCTGCTGGTAAGCAACAACTTCATTGTTGAAAAGTCTTTGCTGCTTATCTTTGGTACGATAAGATGAACAGATGAGGGGACTAAGACCTTGTGCTCTTGCATCATCCATCATTTGCTGGAGATCTGGGTAAGCGCGTTTGTCTATCGATTGGCCATTGCTTAATTTAACCAAATCAATTTGCCAGTTATCTGGAATCTGATTCTGGTAATTAACAAGTGTTAATAATTCATCCTTTTTGGGTTTTGTCTGTTGGGTTTGTTGGGTGGCTTTATGACTAGCAGGTACAGTTGGTTCGTTTTGATCTGTAAAGTAAAAGAAAATCATAAAACTAAAACTTATCAATCCTATACATGTTAGTAAAAAAGCACACCATTTTTTAAGTTTGTACTTCATCTTTGTTCCTCCTTGATCTTTTTTTGTTTATAAAAGTTTACAAAAGAGAAACATCAGAGTTACAAACTTTTGGCATCATATCTGCATCATTAATTGTTTTTTAAATTATTTATACCTATACAAAGGTTCTTTTCATTGGAAATCATATAATAATATCTTTGTATATCTTCTTCAGATATATGTAAATATTGATGTCCAAATACAGAATGGCTTTCTTGACTTGGGACTGTAAAAAATTGATCTGAATAAAATAAATACTGATAGATTGTTTGGGTTTGAGCATCTATCCAAATTTCTATAAAACCATCTTTACTTGAATAAGTGATAATATCAACAACAACAGATTTTTCAGGGTTCGTTGGTTGACTGTATACTCTTGTTATATAACTGTATGAGTTATAGTCATTTTCAAAATCAATAACTGGGAAAATATTGAGTTTTTGTAATTTGTTAAGTTCAACTTGAACATGAGATTTGATGTCATGTATATGAGTGTTGAGTTTTGTTTCTTTTTGACTGACAAGGATAATATTTTGTTCATTTTCTCCATAAAAAGAAGATAAAAGTCCGATTTTCTCTGAAGTGTTTAATTGGCTTGTTTGAAAGGCTTGTTGCGATTTATCGTTAACTTCTTCAATATTTATTGAAGATAAAAGTCTTTCATCATCCCATTTTGAAAGTGCGAAAGGAATAAGTGGGATAAGAATAAGCAAACAAATAGGAGTTAAAAAATAAAAGACATGTTTATATTTTTTCATTGTTTTCACCTTTCTTTAAATGAACAGTTATTGTTGTTCCTATATAAAGAGTGCTGTCAATTGTCATTGTAGCATGATGAAGTTGAAGAATTTGATCAGTAATAGCTAATCCTAATCCAGCACTTCCAGCATTGCGAGAGCGAGATTTATCCACCATATAAAACGCTTCTTTGACTTTATTGAGGTTTTGCGAATCAATACCACATCCATTATCGATAATTTTGACTTCATAATCCTGAAGTGTATTTCTTCCAATAATAGAGATTTGTCCATCTGTTGTTATTGCTTTGCGAGCATTGTCTAAAAGATTGAAAAAAACAGTTTGCATCAAATCAGGTTCAATCCACAAATCACTTTCTTCAATATCCATAGTGAAATTAATGTTTTCTTGATTGATAATTGGTGTAAATGTTTCTTTCACCATTTCAAAGAATACATGGGCTGATATATGATGCATTATGAAATCTTGTTTCTTTAAAACAATTAAATCCATAAGTTTCATTGACATCGATTCTAACCGCTTTCCTTCTTGAACAATAGCATGAGCATAAGTCACGACTTGTTCATCAGTCAATGTTTTAGAGCGAATCATGTCACCATAGCCAATCATTGATGTAAGAGGTGTTTTGAGCTCGTGTGCAAAATTACTCACGAAGATTTCCTGACGTTCTACAGAATCCTGCAAAGATGCAATAGATGTTTTTAAACGTGCAGACATTGTGTTAAAGTCTTTTGTAAATTGTCCAATTTCATCTTCACTAGACACAGGAATATCTTCAATAAAATCTCCATTTGCAATTTCTTTGGTCGCAAGAGAAAGTTTATGGAGTGGTTTCATAAGCCATCTGGTAATCATGAAAATAACAATAGCACTTATACAAGATAACAGAATTGTATAAGTAATGAAGATTTGATATTGATCATTGCGTGTTTGAAAAAGAGAAGAGATATTACGTGAATTTTGAATGTATATATTAACATTGGCAAAGTGAAAAGGACGTAAAGTATGAAGAGTATATTGATTTTTTTCATTAAATATTTTATAGGCTCTCTGATTATCTTCAACTTTATCTATAAAATTATTCTTATCACTGAAACCACCATTTTGATAAATAATCTGTCCTTGTGTATCTCTTAAGCAAAATGAAAGATTACCACTTAGGGTCTGTATTGTTAGTGTTCCGATAGAATTTTGAAGAAGCTTGATAACGAGGGTAGAATCTTCTTGATCATCAATAGGAATGTTGAATTCTCTTTGTAATGAAGAAATATAAATATCATTCTCTTTATAAACACTTTCAATTTCGCGTTCTAACGAATTGTGAAAACTTGATTGAATAAGAAAATATCCTCCAATACTAAAGAAAGTAATGGTTATCAACATAATACTTAGATAGAGCTTCCAAAAGAATTTCATGATTCTCCCTCCAAACGATAACCAATTTTATAAACTGGTACAATTTTGTCTTCAAGTCCTAATTTTTTACGCATTCTTTGAACGTGTAAATCAACTGTTCGACTATCTCCCATATAACATTCTCCCCAAACGCTTTCATAAATACGGTCTCTAAAAAGGGCTATATTTTTGTTTTGAATAAAAAGAATAAGAAGATCGTATTCTTTCACAGTGAGATTGATAATTTGATTATTCTTTTTAACAATTCTCGATAATGTATCAACTGTAACATCGTAAACACTTAAGAATTGAGATGTTTTATGAAATCTTCTCAGGACTGCTTCTACACGTGCTAAGAGTTCTGTGATTTCAAAGGGTTTGATAATATAATCTTCAGCACCAAGTTTTAATCCTTTGACACGCTCTTTGACATCTGCTTTTGCTGTTAAAAAAATGACAGGAATATGAAATGGTTTAATATATTCAATGAGTTCATAGCCATCTATAATTGGTAACATAATATCGAGTAGGATTAAATCAAAATTTTTGTTTTCAATTAGGTCAGCTGCCTGTTTGCCATCATATACACATTGGCACTCATAGCCACTATCAACCAGATTAATTCTTATGAGTTCTGAAATTGTTTTTTCATCTTCAACGACTAATATTTTATTCATAAATTGTTCTCCTCTGTCTCTATTATACATCAAAGTTGCATCATAACTGCATCTCTCCTGACAATCTGAAATAAAAAAACACACTTACATAAAAGTAAATGTGCTATGGATAATTGGAGCGGGTGATGGGAATCGAACCCACGTAGTCAGCTTGGAAGGCTGAAGTTCTACCATTGAACTACACCCGCATATAAGAATGGTGACCCGCAGGCGACTCGAACGCCTGACCCTCTGATTAAAAGTCAGATGCTCTACCGACTGAGCTAGCGGGTCAAATATAAATTGGCTGGGATACCTGGATTCGAACCAGGGAGATGACAGAGTCAAAGTCTGTTGCCTTACCGCTTGGCTATATCCCAATAAGATGGTGGGGAGGGGCGGATTCGAACCACCGAACCGAAAGGAACTGAGTTACAGTCAGCCGCGTTTAGCCACTTCGCTACCTCCCCATTACTGGTGCCGGCTAAAGGACTTGAACCCTCAACCTACTGATTACAAGTCAGTTGCTCTACCAATTGAGCTAAGCCGGCATTTAAAAAAATGGTGGAGGTTAACGGGCTCGAACCGCTGACCCTCTGCTTGTAAGGCAGATGCTCTCCCAACTGAGCTAAACCTCCGTTTTTCTTAGTGCTTACTAATAATACCATAGGACATATTTTCAAGTCAAGACAAAATTCACAAAAATAAAAGAAGTGGTTTCCCACTTCTTAAGCACCAGGCTTTCCTAATAATTGAAACATGTTCTTCTTATAGACTTCAACACCAGGTTGATTAAATGGATTAACATCTAATAAATAAACTGACATTGCACATGCTTTTTCAAAGAAATAAACCATATAACCAAATGAATATGGAGTTAATTCATCTAAAGTAATTTGAATATTTGGAACATTTCCAGTATTGACATGAGCATCAATAGTTCCTTCACAAGCTTTTTTATTGACATAATCAACTGTTTTTCCAGCTAAGTAATTTAAGTTATCTAAATTTCCTGCATCGCTAGGAATTTCTAAATCTGCAACTGGTTTTTCAATCTTAAAGATTGTTTCATATAAAACTTTTGTTCCTTCTTGAATGAACTGACCAAGTGAATGTAAATCAGTTGAGAAAGTTGCACTTGTTGGTAAAATTCCTTTACCTTCTTTACCTTCTGATTCTCCAAATAATTGTTTCCACCATTCAGCAACCATAGCCAATTGTAATTCATAAGTGACAAACATTTCGGCAGGGTATCCCTGTTTTGATAAAACTTGTCTTGCGACTGCGTATTGATAAGCATCATTTGCTGATAAATTAGGAGTATTGTATTTTTCTCTTGCATCAGCAGCACCTTTCATCATGGCATCAATATCAATTCCCGCCATTGCGATAGGGAATAAACCAACTGCAGTTAGGACAGAATAGCGTCCTCCCACATCATCAGGCACAACGAATGTTGTATATCCTTCATTGTTAGCTAGTGTTTTTAATGCACCTTTTTCTTTATCAGTTGTTGCAACAATTCTTCTTTGTGCAACATCTTTTCCTTTTGTTGTTTCTAATAAATCTTTAAAGATTCTAAATGCAATAGATGTTTCTGTTGTTGTTCCTGATTTAGATATAACATTAATCGCAAATTCTTTATCTTTTACATATTCTTTAACTTGAGCTAAATAGTTAGAAGAAAATGTATTTCCAACATAAATAATTTGAACATCATTTGTAGGAAATAATCCGTTTATTGCTTCAATAGCAGCTCTTGCTCCTAAATAAGATCCACCAATTCCACAAACTAATAAAACATCTACTTCTTTTCTAAGTTCTGCTGCTTTGGCTTTGATTGCTTCAGCTTCGGCTTTGTCATAATTAACAGGTAAATCAACCCAACCTAAAAAATCATTACCTTTACCAGTTTTGTTATGGATCATATCATGAATAGAAGCAACTTGTTCTTTATATGTATCCATATTTTCAGCTAATTTTGCTTTTGATAAATCAACTTTAATCATAATTCTTCCTCCTGTGTTATGCCTATGGTTATCCATTCAGGCAATTTCTCTTTTAATGGACTAAATCCTAAAGGTGTTTCTTGTATCTTTTCTCTTTGACTCTTATAAGCTCTTTTGTACTTTCTTTTGGCTGAATGCATTGCTTTTAAAGATAGTTTGGCTTGATGAGTAACTTCATCAATATCAATAACTTTTACACGAATGCTTTCCCCAACATGGACAAAGCTTTCTACACTTCTGACAAACTTATCAGAAATTTCTGAAATATGAATCAAGCCTGATGAATGATCAGGTAAAGATGCAAAAGCACCATAAGGTTGAATTCCAGTAATGGTTACATCAATAATGTCACCGACTTTAACGCGATGTTCCATTTCTAGCCCTCCAATCAAGGTGATTATATCACAATTCACTTTTACAATAAAGTCAAAAGATAGTCATGTGACTTTTATATTTTGAAATTTATGGTATAATATGTAGACGTGAAGGAGGAGTATCCATGAATCAAGAAGAAGAAATTAAAAAAGTTATCCATAAATTGAGACCATATTTACAAAGAGATGGTGGAGATATTGAATTTATAAAGTTTGAAGACGGAATTGTTTATGTCCAGATGCATGGAGCCTGTGCTGGATGTACAATGCTTGATGCAACTCTTAAAGATGGTGTTGAACAAATCTTAATTGAAGAAGTCCCTGGTGTTCTAGAGGTACAAGCGATTTAATGAAAAAATTGATAAGTGAATTTAAAGAGTTTGCAGTTAAGGGAAATGTAATTGATATGGCAGTTGGTGTCATTATTGGGAGTGCTTTTGGTAAAATTGTCTCGTCACTTGTCAATGATATCATTATGCCGATTGTGACTCTGATGACTGGTGCAACTGATTTTTCTGGACTTTCTATTGTTTTGAAGGAACCCGTTGATGGAAGTCAGGGAATTTCTTTAATGTATGGAAGTTTTCTGCAGAATGTTATTGATTTTTTAATTATTGCCCTTGTTATTTTTTTGATGTTAAAGTTTATAGTGAAGATATCTTCATTGCGACAAAAGGAAGAGAAAGAAGATATGAGGGAAGAAAAAGGACCAACGACTGAGGAATTACTTATTGAAATTAGGGATTTGTTAAAAGAAAAATAAAATTGAGACAAATTTGAGAAAAATTGTCAAAAATATGTGTTATAATCTTATTGTGTGAAAATATCTCTTGATTTATAGAGAGTGTTCGCATATAATGTAAAAAGTCTTGATTTGTAGAATAATGTCTCCTTTTTAGGGATAAACTATAAGAGGTGATGTTATGAATACAAGAAAACAGGAGCAGTTAAAAATAGCTGCAATACTATATGATTTAGGATTGGATATGGAACTTATAGAAGCTATGACATCCTTGGATCATGATGAATTAACAAAATTTTATCAATAATAGAAGCTCTTATTCAGAACCACGAGATGAGGATCGACGAAGTGGTGGCAACCCTTAATAAAGAAGGTGCCTGACCTAGCAAGTTTACTTGAACAATAAGAGGAAGCCTTAAAGCTTTCCTCTTGAAAGCTTTTTTTATTGAATGTGGGAGGAAAGAAAAGAATGGAAAAAATACTGTTTACATCTGAATCGGTTTCAGAAGGGCATCCAGACAAAGTTTGCGATCAGATTAGTGATGCAATTTTGGATGCATGTTTAAAGGAAGACCCTTATTCAAGGGTTGCTTGTGAATGCTTCACAACAACTGATTTATTAGTTATTGGTGGAGAAATTACTACCAATGCTAAAGTCAATTATGAAGAGATTGCAAGAGGGGTTTTAAGAAAAATTGGTTATACAAGTGCTGATTTAGGAATTGATTGTGATAATTGTCGTGTTGAAGTTGTGATGGATAGTCAATCAAGTGATATTGCTTTAGGAACAAATGTTGAAGTTGGTGGTGCAGGAGACCAGGGCATCATGTTTGGGTTTGCTTGTAATGAAACAGAAGGATATATGCCTTTGCCTGTTTCTATTGCTCACCATTTGGTTCGTTATGCAACAGAAAAAAGACATGCTGGTGAATTCAAATGGGCTCGTCCTGATATGAAATCTCAGGTAACTGTTGATTACACTGATCCAATGCAACCTCGTATTGATACAATCTTGATGTCTATTCAACATGATGATGATTTTAATGAAGTGGAGTTTAAAGATTATATTCAAAATGTGATTATGAAAGAAGTAGTCAAAAAATATGATATGAACACCGATTATAAAGTTTATATCAATCCTACAGGACGCTTTGTCATTGGTGGTCCTCATGGAGATACTGGATTAACAGGAAGAAAGATTATTGTTGATACATATGGAGGTTCTGCTCGTCATGGTGGTGGAGCATTTTCTGGAAAGGATCCATCTAAAGTAGATAGAAGTGCAGCGTATATGGCAAGATATATGGCTAAAAATATTGTTGCTGCTGGATTATGTGATAAGGTTGAAATTCAATTGTCTTATGCTATTGGTGTTCAAGAACCAACCAGTGTATTTGTTGAAACATATGGAACTGAAAAGATTTCCAAAGATTGTATTTTGAAAGCGATTCAATCTGAATTTAATTTAACACCACAAGGGATTATTGAAACACTTCAATTGCTAAGGCCGATTTATTCTCATACGGCTGTTTATGGACACTTTGGAAGAGGTGATTTAAACTTACCTTGGGAGAATTTAGATAAAGTTGAAGATTTAAAAAAATATTTATAAGCTCCAGTCGGAGCTTTTTGACTTTTTTACATAATAGGAGTGTAATTTACCCAAAATTAATGTATAATATAAGTATCAAAGGAGGAATATTTATGAAAATCATTGTAAGAGGAAAAAACATTGAATTGACTGAAGGAATTGAATCTAAAATCAACAAAAAGTTAAACATGTTAGATAAATATTTTATCATGAGTGACAATGTTGAAGCAAAAGTCTTAATTAGAACTTATCCTTTAGGTCAAAAAATCGAAGTCACAATTCCAACTGAATATGTATTATTAAGAGCTGAAGTTGTTGATCAAGATCTTTACAATGCCATTGATTTAGTTATTGACAAATTAGAAGGACAAATTAGAAAGTACAAAACAAGATTGAGCAGAAAATCTAAAGATAATAAACTCGCATTCAACATTGCTTCTATTGTACCTTTAGAAGATCAGGAAGAAGATATTGTTGTAAAAACAAAAACAATTAGTCCAAAACCTATGGATATGGAAGAAGCTATTATGCAAATGGAATTAATTGGACATTCATTTTTTGTTTATAGAGACACTGAAACAAATTTAATTAGTGTTGCTTATAAACGCCATGATGGTGGATACGGATTGATTGAAACAGAATAAACAATAAAGACCCTCATTCAGGGTCTTTTCTTATGCAACAAAGGGGAATATCAGCATTTTTAATGTTTTCTTTAGTGAGATAGCTCCCTTGAAATATATTCTTTTCTTTCATGAGTTTATCAATATCATTTAATATTGTTACTTTTTTTATTGACCAAAGTGGTTCCACCAAGTCTTGTATAGGTGCGTCGCCAGTTAATCGTTCCACAACAATATGTTCAGGAATATAAGCAAGCTGTTCTACAACTAAGGATATATATTCATCTCTTGAGAGGAGGGGGAATGGTTTGCTTTCATATATATGATGAAGAATTGTGTTTTTGAGGATAAAGAGATTATGAATTTTGATACCTTGAATATCTAATTGTCCTACTGCTTTGGCAGTTTCTAACATCATTTTTCTGGTTTCATAAGGAAGCCCATTGATAATATGGACACAAACATCAATTTTTCGGTTACGCAAACGAGACAGCCCATCTAAAAAAGTTTGATAGTCGTGCCCACGATGAATAAATTGTCCTGTCTGATTATGAATTGTCTGTAAACCCAGTTCAATGTAAAGATCACATTTTTGAGATAACTCATAAAGATAATCACAGACATCTTCATTTAAGCAGTCAGGACGTGTAGCAATGGCCAAACCAACAACGTCTTTTTGTTGAAGAAAGGGCTCAAATGTTGCTTTAAGCTGTTTAACAGGTGCATAGGTGTTGCTGTTGGCTTGAAAATAAGCAATAAATTGACAGTCAGGCCATTTACGACGCATCATAGCAGAGACATTTTCAAATTGTTTCTGTAAAGAATCGTGAACATTACCAGCAAAATCACCAGAGCCACTGTCAGAACAAAAAATACACCCACCAAAGCCACGAGTTCCATCTCTGTTTGGACAGGTAAAACCTGCGTTTAAGGACACTTTTGCAATTTTTTGTTTGTATTTATTTTTTAAAAAATAGTTATATGTATGATAACGCTTGTTATCAAATGAGTAAGGAAAAGTATTCATTATAATCACCAAATGTGATTATAACACAAAGGAGGATATGATGTTAGAATTAAAACATATTTCGAAAAGTTTTCATGATCATCTCATTTTAGACGACATCTCAATAAAGTTGCCAGATACTGGACTGATTGGTATTCAGGGATCAAGTGGGTGTGGGAAGAGTACGTTATTATATATTATAGGTATGTTAGATGGGAATTTTGAAGGTGAGATATTATATGATCATCAAATCATCGATAATCGTGAAGATTTTATTCGTCAACATGTTTCTTATATGATGCAAAATAAAGATTATGTTCCTTCTTTGACAGTTAAAGAAAATATTATTTTATCGTGTCAAGTGAGTGAACTGTCATATTCTTCTCAACAGTTGAAAAAAATTGTCACTCAATTAGGTATTCAAGACTTCATGAATCAATATCCATCACAACTTTCTGGTGGGCAGCTTAAAAGAGTTTCTATTGCAAAAGCACTGTTAAAAGATTCATCAATTATCCTATGTGATGAGCCAACAGGAGCATTGCATGCTTCACAAGCTCAAGAAGTGATGAAACTTTTACAAACAATATCACAAGACGCTTTGGTCATTATTGTTTCCCATGATCCAGTTTTACTTAAAGATTATTGTGATTGTGTTCTGACTCTCAAGAAAGGGAAATTAAATCGAAAAGTTATTAAAAATAAGGCAACTTTATGTAAGGAGAAAAAACATCGTTTGTATTCGCTATGGTTTTATCCAATTCGTCAATTTATATATCAAAGAAACAAGCTTTTGTTTCTTTTTTTATTTCAATGGATTGTTATTGTGGCCTTTTTTATTATTGTGACAGCTATGAATGGAGTATTTGATGCGATTGAAGAAAGTGAGAAAGGATCAGTGTGTGTCAATATGATGACGATTGAGAATAAATCTGGAGAAGTTTTTAAAGAGTTGGTAAGTCATCAAGGTACAAAGGAGGTCACATATGATTATCATTTAGAACGGTTAAATATTTCTTCTCAGCAAAAAGAAGTGAATTGTCTCATTTCTTTTCTTCCTCATCAAACATCTCATATTCTTTTAAAGAGTGGAAGATTACCCAAGGATGATCATGAGATTGTTGTGAGCGAAAGTTTATTTCATAATCTATCTGGTAATAGGAATCTTCATTGGGAATATCAAAGTTTTCAACAAGATATTCATATTGTTGGAGTATTAGAAGACTCTTTTTTTAGTCAAGATGAATTGTATTGTTCACCTAAGGTAAAGGAAAAAATTGATATGTTAAAAAATGAATATGCTTTATTGGTTGAAGCTCAAAGTGGTAAAAATCGTTATCTTTATAATAAGTTTAATCAATCTTATTTTGTTTATAGTGATGTTTTAGAAAGAGTTGAAAATTATCAGGCTTTATTAAGTCTTGCTCGAATGATTGCATATGTTTTTATTGGTATTAGTTTTGTCATATCATTATTATTAATTATGATTGTTGAATCAACAATCTATGTAGAACGTCAACATGATGTTGCTTATTTGTTATCACTTGGATTAAAGAAACACCAGTTATTGTTTCTATCTATAGGGGAAGCGATATGTGTAGGTGGGGTGATTTCAATTGGTGGATGTTTGTTGTCTTTGCTTGTTTATTACTATATCAACCAGGTTTACCACATATCACAATATATTCATTTTGAACTGAAGTTACATAAAATCATATTTTGTCAATGGGATTTGTATGGAATTATTTTTTTAGCTTATTTTTTCATGTGTATATTAGGAATATTAGTACCTATGAAAAAGATGATAACAACTGATATGATTGATGTTTTGAGGGAGGAATAGATATGCTGCAAATTGTTCATATAACCAAACGTTATCATTATCAAAAAGTGCTTGATGATATTTCGCTTGATTTGCCTAAGACAGGAATGATAGCGATTGTTGGTCCATCAGGATGTGGGAAGAGTACATTGCTACATATCATTGGAGGAATAGATCAAGATTTTCAGGGAGATATCAAATGGCAAGAAAGAAGTGTCAAAAAACATTTATCGCATTATTCTCAAAAGCATATTGGTTTTATTTTTCAGCAATTTCATTTGATTATGTGGCTTTCTGTTCATCAAAATATAACGATGTCACAATTTTTCCAAAGGGGTGGTGGAGAAGAAAATTTAGATATTGATGATTTTCAGAATTTAAAGATGTCATCCCTCTCTTTGGGTCAGAGGCAAAGAATTGCTTATTTGCGTGCATGTTATCAGCCAAGTGATATTTTATTATGTGATGAGCCAACGGGATCACTTGATCCAGTTCATGCAGATGAAGTCATGAACCTGTTAAAGGAAGAGTCAAAACGTAGATTGGTCATTGTTGTTTCGCATGATTTAAAGTTGGTTGAAAGGTATAGTGATGAGATTTATACAATGTGTGATGGAAAGATTGAAAGTCATCAATGTTTCCGCCATACACCGTTGACTCAAAATAAGATAGTCTCACGTCATAAAAAAATTTTTCCACTTTTACGATTATCATGGATGTCATTAAAATCTCACAAAGGGCGCTCTTTACAATTAATATTTGGATTAACGATATCTTTTCTATGTATTATTATGACACTCACAATGAGTAGAGGATTGGAAACTCAGATACAAAATTATATATATTCTTTAATTCCTTCTTCATGTATTAGTTTTCAAGCACATAATCATCAATCATTGACACTTGATTTTGTGAATGAATTACAGTCTCAACCCTCTATTACAAGGACACAACTGTATCTTCAGGAGTATGAATTTTTAGGAATCGGTTTTGTTGGTGAAAGGTATCAGGATTCACAGGTTCTTTTTATTGGTGATGATGCTTCGCCTTATCAGGACATACAACTTGATATGGGGCAATATCCTCAAGAGGACCATGAAATCATTGTTTCTCTTTCTACTGCTCAACATTTGTGTAAGGATGAAAGTTTATCAACATTGCTTAATAAGAAAGTTTATGCTTGGTATCAATATCAAAATGAAGTGAAATCAATTGCTTATCAGGTTGTTGGAATTACCAATCAGACGACAGCACTAGATACTCTTTATCAAAGAGAAAATGCCTATATTCATCTTTTAAAAGATGTTTATCAATTTGATGAAAAGGATATACAAAGTGATTTAGGGATGATTTATATTCATAAAGATTATCAGCGTAGTGAAATTATTAAAGAATTGAAAAAGCAGTATCCGGATTATAAGTTTTTAGAAGTTGGAGCGACAACAACTCAAAATATTTCACAATCTATGCAGCAGGTGAGAGTTGTTTTGATGATATTTTCTGGTCTGGCTATATTGTCATCACTTTTTTTAATTGGAGAAGTGATGTTTTTAAATGTTATCCAAAAGAAAAAGGATTTTGCGATTCTGATTTGTTTTGGTGCGAGGCGTTGGCATTTATTAAAGATTGTATTATTTGAATCCTTGGAAATTGTTTTAAGTGCTCAAATGATATGTACTGGATTATATTATCAGTTGTTATCACTTGTTAATGTCATGAGTCAAGAGCTTTTATTGAATAATCATTTGACTTTGTCTTTTGATTATGAATTATTGTTGTTTGTGTATAGTGCTTCTTTTCTTCTTGTTTTCATAAGTCAGTTACCACCATTGCTTTATGTTTTTAGATTGAATACAATTGCTGCTTTAAAAGATTAAAAAGAGTTGAAATTCAAAAATCATATGTTATAATGTTGAATATGTAAAATCAATGAAAAGGAATAGTAGTTGTATGGGTTTCTGCAGAGAGCTTGTGTAAGGTGGAAGCAAGTGAAAAACCGCAATGAACTCGCCTTGGAGATGTAAAGATGAATGGAGTAGTTTTTACCGTATCACTGCGTTAAGGTGTTAAGGGCATGTATATGAAAATATATATGAACTAAGGTGGTAACGCGATAAAGTCGTCCTTAGATGGAGGACTTTTTATATTTTAAGGAGGATGAATTATGCCGTTTGATCACAAACAAATAGAAAAGAAGTGGCAAAAGTATTGGGATGACAACAAAACATTTTATACAGATGTCTGGGATTTTTCTAAGCCAAAATATTATGCTTTAGATATGTTTCCTTATCCATCTGGTCAAGGTTTACATGTTGGTCATCCAGAAGGATATACTGCAACTGATATTATGTCACGTATGAAAAGAATGCAGGGATATAATGTTTTACATCCAATGGGATTTGATTCATTTGGCTTACCTGCTGAACAGTATGCTATTAAAACTGGAAATCATCCAGAAGGGTTTACTTTAGAAAACATTGCAACATTTACAAAACAATTAAAAATGCTAGGCTTTTCTTTTGATTGGGAGAAGTGTGTTTCAACATGTGATCCTGATTATTATAAATGGACACAATGGATTTTTAAACAACTCTATAATGATGGATTGGCTAGAAATGTTGATATTCCTGTGAACTGGTGTGAAGAATTAGGAACTGTTTTGGCTAATGATGAAATTATTGATGGAAAAAGTGAACGTGGTGGGTACCCTGTTGTAAGAAAGAATATGAAGCAATGGGTTATTGATATTCCAAAATATGCTGAGAAATTATTGGATGGCTTAGAGACAATTGATTGGCCTGAATCAACAAAAGAAATTCAACGAAATTGGATTGGTAAATCAATTGGAGCACATGTTGATTTTATGGTTGCTGGACATGATGAAAAATTTACCGTTTTTACAACACGTTGCGATACTTTATTTGGAGCAACTTACTGTGTATTGGCACCAGAACATGAATTGGTTGCTAAAATAACAACGGCTTCTCAAAAAAGTGCTGTTGAAGATTATGTCCAGGCATGTTCAACAAAATCAGAAATGGAGCGTACAGAATTAAATAAGGATAAAACTGGGGTTTTCACTGGAGCTTATGCAATCAATCCAGTGAATCAAAAAGAGATTCCGATTTGGATTTCGGATTATGTTTTGGCTGGTTATGGAACTGGTGCAATCATGGCTGTTCCAGCGCATGATGAGCGTGATTACGAATTTGCAAAGAAATTTGGTATAGATATTATTCCAGTGCTTGAGGGTGGAGATGTTTCAAAAGAAGCATGGACACAAGATGGATTACATATTAATTCTGATTTCTTAAATGGTATGAATAAAGAAGATGCCATTGCAAAGATGACACAATGGCTAAAAGAACATCATTGTGGTCAGCAAAAAATTAATTATCGTTTAAGAGAATGGATTTTTGCTCGTCAGAGATATTGGGGAGAACCTATTCCAATTATTAATTTTGAAGATGGGACATCAGTGGCATTATCAGATGACCAGTTGCCTTTGATTTTACCTCCACTTGAAGATTATTCACCTTCTAAATCTGGTGCTTCACCACTCGATAAAGCGACAGATTGGGTCAATATAGATGTGAATGGTCAAAAAGGAAAACGTGAGACAAGTACAATGCCAGGAAGTGCTGGAAGCAGTTGGTACTATATGCGATATATCGACCCACATAATGATAAAGAAATTGCTGATAGAAAGTTGCTTGACCACTGGTTACCTGTTGATTTATATGTTGGTGGACCAGAACATGCAGTAGGTCATTTATTATACTCTCGTATGTGGAACCGTTATTTGTATGATAAAGGATATTTATCACATCCAGAGCCTTTTCAGAAATTATATCATCAAGGTATGATTTTGGGTGGTAATGGTGAAAAAATGAGTAAATCTAAAGGAAATGTGATAAATCCTGATGATATTGTGAATACATATGGTGCAGATACATTGCGTGTTTATGAAATGTTTATGGGGCCACTAGAAGCAAGTAAACCATGGAGTGAAAGTGGTGTTGATGGAGCAAGAAAATGGTTGGATCGTGTTTATCGCCTAATTATTGAATCAGGTAAGTTAACGGATAATAATGATCATTCATTGGATTTTGTTTATCATCAAACAGTCAAGAAGGTTACAAATGATTATGAGACACTTGGGTTTAATACAGCGATTTCCCAAATGATGATTTTTGTCAATGAAGCATATAAAGCGCCAACACTTTATCGTCCTTATGCTGAAAGCTTGGTTAAAATGTTAAATTGTATTGCACCACATATTTGTGAAGAAATGTGGACATTATTGGGACATGAAGGAACAATTGCTTATGAATCTTGGCCAACGTATGATGAAGCTATGTTAGAACAAGCAACTGTTGAAATGGCAGTACAAGTCAATGGAAAATTACGTTCTAAAATTACAGTGGCTAAAGATGAAGATGATGAAGTTGTAAAAGTAACAGCTTTATCTCAAGACAATGTGAAAACACATACTGATGGAAAAAATATTGTTAAAGTGATTGTTGTTAAGAATAAGATTGTCAATGTCGTTGTTAAATAATGAAATAAAGGTGTTAACAGAAATGTTGACATCTTTTTATTCTTTTTTATCTATTTAAAAGTTGATAGCAATATTCATTATCTTATACTTATGTTGCATCACTAGAGGTACAATGCAAATATTACAGTTACATGAACCATGAAGTTATAGGCTCATTTTTGGCATTCACTCTTTATAATTTGGTTGTCAGTAATGCTTAAATTAATGCAAAAATGGTATAGTAACTGTTTTAATAAAGTGAAAAATTTTTATTTCAGTATAATTTTAAAAATTGAAACTAATGTAGTTAATGTTATGCTAAAATAAGATGTTAGTAAAAAAATGTTTCTTAGTTGGCTTATATTCAAAAGTTTGGGGATTCTTGAGTAAGAACTATTTTAGTGATTTGCTTGCAGGAAATGAGTGATGGATTTGATAAAGACTATTAGCGAAGAGATTAAAAGATAAGAATAATAAAAAAATAGGAAATGAGTTTTATGAATTTAACTTCATAAAAGCTTTGTATAATTGGTTACTCTTATATTAAGTAACTATAAAGAGTCGTTATTAAAAAATGTCAAATTCATATAGAAATTATGGAAAATAATGAAATTTAACTTAAATTAATATGCTGGTATGATTGAGATAAAGAAAGGGAGGAAGAAAAATGAGTAAACTCAAAAATTATTTTGAAGAAAAAATTGTACCTAATATTGATAAGTTTACAAATGCAAGATATGTAAAGATTATTATGGATGGTTTTATGGGTGTAAGTGCATTAACAATTGGAGGATCAATCTTCATGTTAATTCGTTCTTTACCATTAGGGGATTGGTATACAAATTTTTTAACAAGTACAGGCTTGGTAGATATTTTAAACTTTCCTGTTATGATTACGAGTGATTTGATTTCGTTATATTTGGTTATCGCTTTGGGGTATTTTACTGCAAAGTCATTTGGTAAAAATCCTTTTTCAGGAGCGATGATTAGTTTAGGAGCGTTATTATTACTGACTCCATTTGAAACAGCAGCAGTATTAACGGATGCAGTTGGGGCAGAAGTTTCAGGTATTGTAAATAATGTTTTACCAGTTTCATCATTTGGAGCAACTGGATTGTTTTTAGCCATGATTGCAGGAATTGCTGGAGCAAGAATCTATGTTTGGTGTTTAGATAAAAATATCAAGATTAAAATGCCAGCATCAGTTCCACCAAATGTGTCTAATATGTTTGAAACAATGATTCCGGCGGGTTTGGTCTTTATTATATTTATGTTAATAAGAATAGCACTATCTTATACTACATATGGGACTGCTCAAAATTTAATCTATACATTATTACAACAGCCACTAACGAATGTTGATGGAGGATTCTGGGGATTTGTTATTTATACATTAATAGGTCATATTTTATGGTTGTTTGGCGTTCATGGGACAATGGTTACTTATGCAGCTATGGCTCCTATTTATAATGCTATGGCAATGGCTAATCTATCTGCATTTGCAGCAGGAACGGCTTGTCCATATCCAGAGTGGAATTTCTTATGTTATACACTTATTGGAGGAGTGGGGTCAACATTGGCATTAAATCTGTTGATGTTAACCAGAGCAAAGTCATCACAATTTAAAACTTTAGGGAAATTAACAATCGCAACATCACTATTCAATATAAACGAACCTATCATGTTTGGATCGCCAGTTATTATGAATATTAATTTGGCCATACCATTTATTGCCTGTCCTATGGTCAATTTGTTCTTATCATCATTGGTCACAAGAATTGGATTAGTTGCAGCTCCAACAGGCGCCGCTATCAATACATTTATGCCTTTTGGTTTTTATCAGTCACTCAATAATGGTTCATGGACAGGTGTTGTTTGGGCAATTGCTTTAGTTGCAATAGACTTGATTATTTATTATCCATTCTTTAAACGTCAAGATTCAATAAATTTAAAAAATGAAATACAATTAAGTGAACAGGAAGTCGTGAATGAATAAGAGGAGAAAATCCTCTTTTTGTTGCATATAAAATCATGTATAATGGGGAAAAGATGGAGGAAAGCAAATGATGTCACTAGATGAAAGAATAATAAAAATAGTTGAACTTTTAGTGTCTTATGGCAGGCCGGTTACCAGTCAGGAGATTGCAAATATTATAGGTATAAGCAGTCGTACTGTAAGAGAAACAATTCATCAGAATAAAAGTCATTTAAAATTGATTGGAATAGAAATAAAATCACATTTTAAAAGTGGTTATAGCATTTCTATTGAAGACGAATATCGAAATAATTGGAAAACTCTTTTAGATGAGAATAGAAGTATTATACCAAGCGAGACAGAAGATAAAATGACTTATATTATTCAACGGTTTATTTTAGAAGAAGGCTATATAAAATTAGATGATTTATGTGATGAATTGTGGATCAGTCGTTCGACCATGAATAGATTATTTAAAGAAGTGAGAAAGAGATTTGCTTTATATCATCTAACAGTTATTTCAAAGCCCTCTTATGGTTTAAAGTTAGAGGGAAATGAAATAGATAAAAGAATTTGTTTGGTTCATAATTGTATTCAAAAAAGAGAAAGTTCTTTAGAACGTTTTATGGAAGAATATCATATAGATTTACAAAATTGTCAATGTATCAGGCAAGTTGTTTTAAAACATCTCAAAAAATATAATTATAAGTTAACAGATACTGGTTTTCAAAATCTCATTATTCATCTTATAGTTGCAATAAAAAGAATTGAAGAGAAACAATTGATTACGACTTATCCTATTCAAGTTGATAATGTAGGTATTGAATATTTATTAGCTAATGATATTGTCGAAGAACTTCAAAGTTATTTCTCTATCACTTTTCCAAAAGAAGAAGTAGAATATGTAATAATACATCTTTATGGAAAGAAATTAACACAAATGGATGGAGAAACTGCACAAATATCTCATGAAATGGAACAGATGATACAAAAAATCAATCAACAGATTTTAATGAAGCTGGGATATCATTTTGATGGAGATTTTGAATTGTTTACATTATTAGCATTACATATGATGCCTTTAGTAGTCAGAATACAATATGGTCTGAATATGCCTAATCCTATTATAAAGGATATTAAACTGAAAATGGCTGATGCATATGAATGTGCAGTTATTGCTTCACAAGTTATTCAAGATGAATACCATAAACCTATTGCTGAAGGTGAATTAGGGTATCTCGCTTTGCATTACAGTATGGCAATTGAAAGATTGCAAGAACAAACAAAGATGAAAAACATTGTTATTATCTGTTCTTCAGGTATGGGAACATCATCAATATTAAAGAAACGATTGATGAAGAAGTTTGATATTGATGACTCACATATTCAGGTTTATGATGCTCAATCAATACGATCAGTAAATTTAAGTCATATTGATTATATAATAAGTACAGTAAAATTAAATTTAAAGTTAGATAAGCCTATTATATATATGGAAAATATTTTTGATGATATTGAACTACAGGAAAGTCAACATATGAGAAATTTGCAATCATTTATTAAGAAAGATCTTGTTTTATTACAGCAAACATTTCAAACAAAAGAAGATATCTTGAATGATATGTGTCATAAAATTGAGAATATTTATTCATTGCCTTTTTCTTTTCAAAAATTCATAGAGGAAAGAGAGGACTTATCTTCTACAGAAGTTGGAAACTTAGTTGCAATGCCACATCCTTCTTCATTATGCACAGAGCAATCAATTGTCATGATTATGACATTAAAGAAAAGTATTTTGTGGAAAAATAATTATGTTAAATATATATTTCTTGTTTCTGGGAATAAAAACTCTAAAGAAGAATGTGAATTTATTAATGAAAATATTATTGATTTGATTATGAATAATCAATGGCTTCAAGAATTGGATAAGATATCTTCTTATGAGGAGTTGATTCATATTTTATGAAAAAAAATTTTGATTTGTTGTAGTGGAGGGATTACAAGTAAGATTTTTATCAGGAAATTGAATCAATATGTTCAGTTGAATCAGTTGACATATCACTTTTCTTCAATAAGTGATACATTTGTTGATGAATATGCAAGAGAGTATGACATAATCTTGTTTGCACCTCAAACAAAGCCATCACAAGAACAAATAAAATCACTTAATAATATGTGTTCATGCATCAAAATAATTCCTGAAAGTATTTATGCAAGTATGGATTGTCAATTATTGTTTCAGTTCATAGAAAGTCCCATGAAAACAAGTGAGGAAAAACAGTATTTTACTGGGTTTGTTCATGTTATGAGAGATATTTCTAGGCATAGATTTGTCAAAGTATTGGTTAATTCTTCTGTTGCCTTGGGGGCTTTGATGATTGTCCAGGCTTTATTTTCGCTTATTTTGTCTTTGCCTTTAGAGGCTTATCAGAATTTCCTTGATTCATCAGGATTGAAATCCTTTTTTGAAATACCGATTGTTGTATTGTCTAATTCTATAGGGTTGATTTTTAGTTTTGTTGTCGCATATCAATATCGAATTGACAACAAAGATAAACTGTTTGCTGGACTTTTAAGTATGGCTTGTTATTTACTGCTGATACCTATTGATGTTGCTCGTCAGGGAAGTTTGACTAGTATTTATACGGCAATGATTGATTTACAATATATGAATTCTTCTGGTATATTTGTAGCTATGATATCTTCTTTGATATTTTCAAAGATTTATGATTATATTTTGAGGTTGAAATTTTTAAAAGATGACTTGATGAAGATGGCTGTTTCATGTGTTGTTGTATTAACAATCTATTTATGTATAAGATATATTTTTATGTTAACATCGTATCAAAATATATTTGTATATTTTAATCAATTTATCTCAATGCTTTTAAAGCCTATTTCAGAGGGAGTATGGGGATTTGCAGTCTTTATATTTTTATCATCATTGTTATATTTTATAGGTATACATGGACCGCAACTTATCTATACACTCATACTTCCTTTGCATACAACAATATATTATGCAAATATTACTGCTTTTGCTTCAAACTTACCCGCTCCATACCCTTATTGGTTTTTAATGCCTTGGGTATTTATGGGTGGAGTAGGTGCGACTTTAGCTTTAAATGTATTAATGATTATAAAATCTAAACATACATCTACAAAAACTTTAGGTAAACTTGCATTAATGACTTCATTATTTAATATTAATGAGCCGTTGATATATGGGTTTCCAATAGTGTTTAATCCTTTTATGTTTATACCATTTACAAGCATACCCCTTATAAATTTATTGATATGTATTATTTTTATGAAGTTGATTCCAATAGTTCCTTTTCCTACTGGAGCTGAAATAAGTACTTATATGCCATTTGGAGTGGGGGCAATGTTGACTAATAATAGTTGGTTAGGATTGCTATTATGTATAGGAATATTAATTGTAGACATGTGTTTGTACTATCCGTTTTTTATCAATTATGAGAAAAACAATAATCACATCATGTTCAATAAAAATAAAAAATGAGGAAATAAATGATAAGGTCATAGATTTTTTTATACGATATAATTGTCTCGAAAAAGGAGAGTGATTATAAGTATGAAAGAATCTATTTTTGATTCTCATTTTTTATGGGGTGGAGCGATTGCTGCACATCAGGTTGAAGGGGCATATAACGAAGATGGTAAAGAACCATCTACAGCTGATACTTTACTGGTTAATGAAGAAAGGTTTGAACATTATGGAGAATATATCAATCAAAACAAATATTATCCTAGTCATAAAGCAATAGACTTTTATCATTGCTTTAAAGAAGATATCAAACTGTTTGCTGAAATGGGATTTAAAGCATTGCGTACATCTATTGCATGGACACGTATTTATCCAAAGGGGATTGAAGAAAAACCAAATGAAGCTGGATTGCAGTTTTATGATGACTTGTTTGATGAAATGTTAAAGTATAATATTGAACCCATTATCACAATTACTCATTACGAAACACCGCTTTATTTAGCGAGAGAGTATGGAGGATGGAAAAATAGAAAGTTGATTGCTTTGTATGAAAAGTATGCCAGGACGATTTTTGAACGTTATAAAGATAAAGTGAAATATTGGATGAATTTTAATGAAATAAATACCTTAGCTATTATGCCAGCATTAGGTGGAGGATTTCATGAATCCTTTGATGATCCTTCAAGATTTCAAAGGATTTATCAGGCAGCACATCATCAGTTTGTAGCAAGTGCTTTAGCGGTAAAAGCATGTCATGAAATCATACCAGATGCAAAAATTGGCATGATGTTAGCAGGGCAACTCAGTTATCCATATTCATGCAATCCAGATGATGTTTTTGCAAATTTAAAGCAATCAAGACAATCATTGTTTTTTTCTGATGTTATGATGAGAGGAGTATATCCAGCATATACAACAAGAATGTTTGAAGAATTAAATGTTCAATTAGAAATGAAAGAGGGTGATTTAGATATCATTAAAAATAATACATCGGATTATTTAGCTTTGAGTTATTATATGAGCAGTGTCGTGATGAGTGATACTTCACAGTTAAAGAAAATAGGAAATATGTCAATAGGTGTTTCTAATCCATACCTGCAGACAAGTGAGTGGGGCTGGCAAATAGACAGTAAAGGGTTACGAATTTACTTAAATCAATTATATGACAGATATCAAAAACCATTGTTTATTGTTGAAAATGGATTAGGAGCTATAGACATTTTAGAAAATGAAACAGTACATGATACATATCGTATTGATTATATACGAAAGCATATTGAACAGATGAAAGAAGCGATTCAAGACGGTGTTGAACTCATGGGTTATCTTCCATGGGGATGTATTGATTTGGTTAGCTGTTCAACAGGAGAAATGAAAAAACGTTATGGTTTTATATATGTGGACATAGATAATGAAGGACAGGGAAGTTGCAAAAGATATAAAAAAGAATCTTTTGAATGGTATCAAAAGGTTATAGCAAGCAACGGAGAAGAAATATAGGAATAAAAATTCCATTATCAATTTATCCAGAAATAGATTAAATTTATAGGTCTAGAAACTATTGGAATTGTCAATATAGGTTAGTTATATTATTGTTTGTATGTGAAGTTTATCAAGCCATAATAGAAAGGATGTTAGAACGAATGAGAAGTCTTTTGTATGATATATATATTTTAAAATTATGTAAAAAGATCAAAAATCAATAGTATGCTGATGTTGTATTTTCACAAATAATAGAATCACCTTGATGTGAGAATAGTGAAAAGGTATATCGAAAAATTAAAAAAAGCAATGAAATGAATTAAAAGATAGAGGACTCTTCATTGAATACACAGAAAACCTAGGAAATTTCTGAATTATATTGACTTAAAGCATGTTTTATGATATAAATACCTAGTGCAATAAATGATAGCAGCACATAGAGTGTAAGAAATTGCGTTTGTAACATATGGATGTAGAGTATCTGGCTGCAAAGAGAAATACTTAGTACAGACACAACCTCACGGATCTATGCATGTTATTGTTTTAGCAAAATAAAACAATAGGAGGAAATACAATGGCACGTTATACAGGACCACAATGGAAAAAATCTAGACGTTTAGGATTTTCTACATTAGAAACTGGAAAAGAATTATCAAAAAGACCATATGCTCCAGGGCAACATGGACAAAAAAGAAAGAAACCTACAGAATATGGTTTACAATTAGCTGAAAAGCAAAAAGTAAGACATATGTATGGAGTGAATGAAAAACAATTCCGTAATACTTTCTTTAGAGCAAGTAAAATGGATGGAATTACTGGTTATAACTTCTTCTGTTTACTTGAAACAAGATTAGACAATGTTGTTTACAGATTAGGTTTTGCAACAACAAGAAGACAAGCAAGACAATTGGTAAACCATGGTCATATTTTATTAAATGGTGTAAAAACAGATATTGCATCTTGTCAAGTTAAAGTTGGAGATGTTGTTGCAGTTAAAGAAAAATCTAAATCTTTAGAAATCATTAAAACAAGTTTAGCTTCTCAAAACCATGTACCTGGATTTGTTGAAGTTGATGCTGATAAAATGGAAGGTAAATTCATTAGATTACCTGAAAGATCTGAATTAAATCAAGAAATTAACGAATCATTAATCGTTGAATACTATAACAGACTTGGTTAATCATGAAATGGGCACGATGTGTCCATTTTTTCTATCCTTTCTTAGCATAAAATGATGAAATTCGAAAGAATTTATGATAAAATATAAAAGTGTAAAAGAAAGGATTTTGGAAATATGGATAAGATTATGGAGATTATTGAAAAAATTGGAACAAGAAATCTTATTTTCGCTGGTATTGGTCTTGTCGTTCTGATTGTTTTCTTATTTGTGTATAGAGGATTGCGTATAAGAAAATATAGAAAATTAATTGTTGATGTAGAAAATAAAATGAATGCTGTGAAATCATTGCCTTTGCAGTATCGTTTAGGAAGAGTACAAAGTATTTCAAAAAATATGCCAGAAGTTTCAGAACTTTATGAACAATATGCTCAAGAGTTTGAAAGAATTTGTGAGTATCAAAAAAATGAACTTGGAATATTAGTGAATGAAGTAGATGAACAGCTTTTTTATGGTAAATTGCGTAAAGTTTCAAAGAAAATGAAACAATTAGATGAAATGCTTATTGTTTATGAAAAAGATTCTCAAGAATTATTAGAGAAAATTGAAAAGATTACTGAAATTGAAAATGTTCAAAGAATAGAAATTATTCGTGTAAAAGAAATGTATCGGGAAACAATTGATCATTTTGAATCTATACGTTTTAAAGTTGAAGAGTTTGTTCCAAATCTTTTAGATATATTTAATGAAATTGATGATTCATTTGTAAAACTTGAAGGAATGATGAATAATCAGTTATTTGAAGATGCCAAAGAATTTACTAAAGATATTGAAGCAAAGGTGATTTGGGTGAATCAGCGTTTAGAAGATTTGCCAAGTTACATTGCAGTTGTTCGCCAATATATGCCTAAGAAGGTCGCTCATATTCAGGGATTAATTCAAATAATGACTGAAGAAAAATTTTCTTTAAATCAATTAGATGCGTATAATCGTTTAAATATGATTCAAACGACTTTAGAAGAATCTATAGGTCATATTAAAAAATTAGAATTAGATAATATTGGTGAGGTTTTACAGAATTTATCTGATGCGATCGATTCATTAATTCAAGATTTAGAAGGTGAAAAGCGTTCTTTTGATGAATTTAAAGAAAAATGGGATGCAAGTTATACATTGATTACGGAAATTTATGATCAATATAAACAAGTGATGATTGATTATAATCGTATGAGAAGTCTGTATGTTATAGATGATTTGGATATTGTTATTGATGAAAAGTTTCAAGAGTTTGATGCTCTTTTAAGAGAGTCTTATGATTTAGAAGCGGAAATGGTTAAAGGAAATTTCTCTTATTCTCAAATGATAGTTAAGGTTGAAACTATGAAAGATAATGCAGCTGTTCATCAAAGTTATTTAAATGATTTCTTTGTACTAAGAGATCATCTCTATTTACAAGAACAACGTGCAGTTGATGAACTTGAAAATATTAATATAGTTTTATTGGAAATTAAATCTGAAATTAAAAACAAGCATTTACCTATGATTAATGAATCTTACAAAGATTATATTCAGGATTCTTATGATAAGGCTGCACAAATTCAAGCTTATCGCCAAAATAGACCTGTAGAATTATCTGAATTATCAAAACGCGTTGATGGTGCGAGAGATGTTATTTATAAATTGTATGATAATGTACATAACTTAATTGTGACTGCAGAAATGGTTGAAGAAGCTATTGTTTTTGGGAATCGTTATCGTTCAACTTTCTTAGAAGTCAATACTGAATTAACAAAGGCAGAAGTTTTGTTTAGAAATGGTGAATATACTAAAGCTTTATCAACAGCTGTTGATATTATTGAGAAGATTCAGCCTGGTTCTTATGAAGAATTGATAAAAAAATCATCTGAAAAGTCCGTTTAAGGACTTTTTTGCTGGAAAAAAAGAATTGAACATGATATATATACATATATTGAGATATGGAGGGAATATATGATTTATTTAGATTATGTATCAACAACACCATTGGATAAAGAGGTTAATCAAATGTATCAATCGTTATTAAATGATTATTTTGCAAATGCTGATTCATTATATTCACTGGGGTTACAAACAAGTTCATTGATGGAAAAGTCACGAAGTTTGATTGCTGATATGTTAGATGTTAAACCAACAGAGATTTTTTTTACGAGTGGAGCAAGTGAATCTAACAATATTGCGATTAAAGGGTGTGCTTTTCAATATCAAAATAGAGGGAAACATATTATTACTAGTGCAATTGAACATTCAAGTGTATACAATGCTTGTATTCAGTTAAGAGATGTTTTTGGATTTCAGGTAGATTTTATTTCTGTGGATCAAAATGGACGGTTAAATTTAGATGAGTTAAGTCATAAAATTCGTGATGATACAATTTTAGTATCGTTAATGTATGTCAATAATGAAGTTGGTATTATCAATCCTATTCATGAAGTTAGAGAAATCATATCTCAAAAAAATAAGAAAACAAAGTTTCATGTTGATATGGTTCAGGCATTAGGTAAAATACCTATTGATTTATCTGTTGTGGATATGGCAAGTTTTTCGGCCCATAAAATTTATGGATTAAAAGGAAGCGGTGTTCTTTTCAAGAAAGAGTCAACTTCTTTAATTCCATTGATTTGTGGTGGACAGCAAGAATCAGGGCTACGTGGTGGAACATCAAATACAGCTACACATATTATGTTTGCAAAAACATTGCGTTTAGCACTGGAAAATCAAGACAATAAATATCAATATGTTAAATCATTAAATAGATATGTAAGAAATGCATTTATACAAGAGCCTGATATTGTGATAAACACACCAATGGAAGAAAGTTCTCCATATATTTTGAATTTTTCATGTGTTGGATATAAGCCTGAAGTGATTCTCCATGCATTAGAGGCACATGAGTGTTATGTTTCTACAAAAAGTACATGTTCTTCACGTAAGAATGATGTTTCAAGAACGTTAGGGGCTATGGGTGTTCCTATTGAAATTGCTCAAAGTGCTATACGTATAAGTTTTTCACACCATACAAAGCAAGAAGAAATTGATGAATTTTTATATCATCTTTCTTCAACGTTAAAGACAATTAAGAAGCAGAGGTAAATAGATGGAATGTAATCATATTTTAGTCCGTTTTGGAGAACTGACTACAAAAGGAAAAAATCGTAAATTGTTTATTCGTAAATTATGTCAAAATACAAAAGAAATC
The DNA here is from genome assembly GCF_984815275.1 of Coprobacillus sp. Lineage (NCBI taxonomy): Bacteria > Bacillati > Bacillota > Erysipelotrichia > Erysipelotrichales > Coprobacillaceae > Coprobacillus > Coprobacillus sp. Next base: position 9,002 of record NZ_CFJNYH010000021.1, on the reverse strand, counting down.
TTAAATTCATTTCAAAATTTAAAATATGAATTATCTTTTGATCGTATGTATATACTATTAAATGGAGAGGATGCAAAGGCTGTTTGTCGTCAATTAAAAACAGTCTTTGGAATTCATTCTTTTTCGTTGTGTTATCAAGTAAAAAGTGATTTAGAAAGTATAAAAGAAGCATGCCTGCATGTTATTGAAAATAATCCTGGAAATACTTTTAAAATTGATACAAAAAGAAATGATAAAGAATTTCCTATGCAGTCACATGATATTAATACAGCAATTGCTGGACATGTATTTCATCATACATCAAAAGAATTAAAGGTCGATGTTCATCATCCGGATATTCTTGTAAAAGTAGAATTGAGAAAAGAATTCACTTATGTAATGGATAATGTGATTTTGGGTGCAGGTGGATATCCAGTTGGAATTGGTGGTAAAGCTTTATTGATGTTATCTGGAGGAATAGACTCACCTGTAGCAGGTTATTTAACTCTAAAACGTGGTGTTGATATAGAATGTATACATTATGCATCACCACCATATACAAGTGATTTAGCTAGAGAAAAAGTTTTAGATTTGGTTGATGTTTTGAGACATTATACACATGGAAAGATTACTGTACATATTGTCCCATTCACAGAATTGCAATTGGCTGTTTATGAACATTGTGAAGAAAGTTATGCAATGACAGTTATGCGTAGAATGATGTATCGTATTGCTCAGGGAGTTGCTCAAAAAAATAATTGCTTAGCAATTGTAAATGGTGAAAGTATCGGACAAGTTGCTTCGCAAACTTTAGAAAGTATGTCTGTTATTAATGAAGTGATTTCTATGCCAGTACTGCGTCCTGTTGCATGTATGGATAAATTAGAGATCATTGATTTAGCAAATAAAATTGGAACATATGATATTTCGATTCGACCACATGAAGATTGCTGTACAATTTTCACACCTAAACAACCTGCCACAAAGCCAAAAAGTTATAAGGCAAAAGCTTTTGAAGAAAACTGGGACTTTGATAAAATGGTTCAGGACTGTATTGAACAAACAACTTTTATTGTCATAAATAACGATTATAAAAATGTTGAAAATTTATTTTAATTTTTTTGAATAAGATTTCATATCTGACACAAACTAATTGTGTCAGGAGGTGAAAGTTATGAATACAAACTCAAGCAAAAATAAATTAGTAGTTCCTGGTGCTCAAAATGCAATCGATCAAATGAAATACGAAATCGCAAATGAATTTGGTGTTAACCTTGGACCTGATGCAACTTCTCGTGCTAACGGATCTGTTGGTGGTGAAATCACTAAGAGATTAGTTCAAATGGGACAAAATCAAATCGCTGGTAGACAACAATAATCATTGAGATTAAGATACGAAAACCCTAGTCATAATTCATTTATGAGTAGGGTTTTTTCTTAATGATAAAAGCAAATATAAAATGAAAAAGAAGGAATATCTATTTCTTTTTATTGCCAAAATATGTGAAAATTTGATATCGCTTACAATTTCTAGTTGAGTTATTTTGTTTTTTTTTGTACAATATGAATATGTACGTAGGAGGAATGAAATATATGACAAAAGTTATGGCGGTTAACGCTGGAAGTTCATCTTTAAAATTTCAATTATTTAATATGCCAAGTGAGGATGTTATTACTTCAGGAATTGTTGAAAGAATTGGAATGGAGGATGCAATTTTTACGATTAAATATAATGGAGAGAAAAAAACAGATACTTGTTCTATTCCAGATCATCAGGTTGCTGTAGATATGTTATTGAAGGCACTTGTTGAAGAAGGTGTTGTTCAGGAACTGAGTGAAATTAATGCGGTTGGACATCGTATTGTTCATGGCGGAGAATATTTTAATGATAGTGCAGTTGTTGATGAGGATGTTGTAAGCAAAGTGGAGGAACTTTGTGAATTGGCACCTTTACATAATCCAGCACATTTGGTTGGATATCGTGCTTTTAAAGATGCATTGCCTGGAGTGAAACATGTTTTCACATTTGATACAGCTTTTCATCAAACGTTGGATAAAGAAAGATATTTATATGCTTTGCCATTAGAATATTATACTGATTTAAAAGTGAGAAAATATGGAGCTCATGGAACAAGTCATAAATATGTTTCAGAACAAGTCATTGAAATGCTTGGGAAACCAAAAGGTTCTAGAGTTATTGTTTGTCATTTGGGAAATGGTGCTAGTATTTCTGCGGTTTTGGATGGGAAGTGTATTGATACATCTATGGGATTTACACCACTTGCAGGTGTGATGATGGGAACACGTTGTGGTGATGTTGATCCATCAATTATGCCTTACCTATGTAAGAAACTCAATAAGACACCTGATGAAGTTTTGGATATCTATAATAAGAAATCTGGTATGTTGGGAATCTCTGGTATATCTTCAGATTCTAGAGATATTGAAAACGCACTGTTTAAAGAAGGAGACGAGCGTGCTTTATTAACTGGATTGTTATATGCACGAATTGTTTCTAAATATATTGGCGCTTATTATGCTGAATTGGGTGGCTGTGATGCAATTGCTTTTACAGCTGGTGTTGGTGAAAATGCCGCCTATTTAAGACGTATTATTATTGATGATGTATCTAAAGCATTTGGTGTTTTCTTGGATGAGGAATTGAATGCTATTAGAGGACCTGAGAATAGAGTGATTTCTCATCAGTATTCACAAATCAAAGTTATGGTTATTCCAACAAATGAAGAAGTGATGATTGCGAGAGATACAGTAAGGTTACTTGGTTTATAAGAACTCAAAAGAGTTCTTTTTTTCTTCTTTAAGTTCATATTGTAGACATTCTATGGTATTATATTGAGTAAGGTGATAAGAATGGATAAAATATTAGATATAAAAGAAAAATATGATCAAATTGTATTATATAGACATGTGAATCCCGATTTAGATGCATTTGGGTCACAGTTAGGCATGTATTGGACATTGAAGAAATTATTTCCACAAAAAAATATTGTATTACATGGGAATATGGATAGTGATTTGATGCATTTATATCCTGATTTTGAAAAGGGGGAAATTATTAAAGGTCAAACGCTTGGTATTGTTTTGGATACAGCAAATAGAGAGCGTATTGATGGTGATTTATCTGTATGTGATCAAGTCATAAAGATAGATCATCATATTGTTGTTGATACATATGGTGATATCAATATAGAAGTAGAAAGTGCATCTTCATGCAGTGAAATTGTTACTCTATTATTTAAAGAAGCTTGTGTAGAAATACCTATTGAAGCAGCGAATGCTTTGTATTTAGGAATTATTGGAGATAGTAATCGTTTTATGTATAGTTCTACATCTGCAAAGACTTTTGAGGCAGCATCTTATTTGTTAGATGCGGGTATCAATATTGAACAGCTTTATCAAAAATTATATATGCGAAGAAAAACTGACTTAGAAGTTACAAAATTTATTTATAATCATTATCAAGAAGATAGCGGAGTGGCTTGGTATTATTTAAGTACAGAAGATCTTACATGGTTAGATATATCAAGGGAACAGGGGTCTAACTATGTGAATACTCTTGCCAATATAGAAGAATTCCAAGTGTGGTTAGCAGTTACACAAAATGATATTGATCACAACTATCGTGTGAGTATTCGCAGTCGCGGGATAGCGGTGAATGAAATCGCAAATCAATTTCATGGCGGTGGACATATGTATGCAAGTGGGGCAACCTTAAGTTCGCTAGATGAATTAGAAGTATTAGTTGGGAAATTAAAGGAGAAAATCAATGGATAAAATTTTTGAAAAGTTTTTTGGAAGAGTTGTAGAAGGCAATAGAGGTGAGTTCTTCCAGTCAAAAACACCGAAGAAAAATGGGACAATCAAAGCACTGGTTATTACACTTATCTTCTTTTTGGTTGCAGAGTATTTTACACTCTTGCCTATTAATCTAAGATCACCAGACTTCGTCTTTTTCTTTAGTTTTTGTTTGATTATATTTATTGGACTAAGAAGTTTGTTTAATGCTTCTTTTGATAAAATCAATAAATATATCTTAGGAGTTGCAGTTATTTTTATTGCTTATGTATTTATTGGACAGTTAATAAGTTCACCTATTTTTCATGCTTCTCGTTATCAAGAACAATTGAATGTTGATAAAAATGCAGATTTTTATAAAGATAATGAAAAGGTGAACTATCAATCTATACCAGTTGTAGATAAGGATAGTGCACAAAGATTAGGTGATCGTAAAATGGGAGAAATCGTAGATTATGTATCACAGTTTGAAGTAGATGATGAGTATGGACAAATCAACTTTAATGACAAGCCATTTAGAGTGACAACAATCTCATATAGTGATTTGATTAAATGGTTTACAAACCATGGAGAAGGATTGCCAGCATATATTCGTGTTGATATGGTTACACAAGAATCAGAAGTTGTTCGATTAGAAGAAGGAATGAAATATTCACATTCAGATTTATTTTTTAGAAATATTAACAGACATATTCGATTACATTATCCAACAATGATGTTTGAAGAACCATCGTTTGAAATTGATGATGATGGAAAACCATATTGGATTGCACCAGTATATAATTATAAAATTGGATTATTTGGAGGTAAGGATATTACTGGAGCTATTATGGTTAATGCGATTGATGGCAGCAGTCAGTATTATGATATTAAAGATGTTCCGACGTGGGTGGATAGAGTTTATCCTTCTGATTTATTATTAAGCCAATTAGAGAATTGGGGGAAATATACAAATGGATATTTTAATACAATTTTCTCACAAAAGGGTGTTTTAAAACCAACGGATGGTTATAACTATATTGCTTTAGATGATGATGTTTATTTATACACAGGTTTAACTTCTGTATCAAGTGATGCCTCTAATGTTGGTTTTGCTTTGATTAATATGCGTACAAAAGAATCAAAGTATTATGCAATTAGTGGAGCAGAAGAGTTTTCGGCTATGTCTTCAGCTGAAGGGAAAGTACAGAATTTAAAATATACAGCAACTTTCCCAATTCTCATTAATGCTGGAGGACAGCCAACATATTTTATGTCACTAAAAGATGGTGCTGGACTTGTAAAACAATATGCTTTTGTAAGTGTAGAAAACTATCAAATTGTAGCTGTAGGAGACAGTGTGGCAGAGGCAGAAAAACAATATTACAAATTGTTGAGTGATAATGGAAAAGTCAAAGTGGATTTTGAAGCAAAAACAGTCACTGCAAAGATTGAGCGTATTCAGTCAGCTGTTGTTAATGGGAATTCTCATTATTATTTCCGTTTAGAAGGATTGAATAAAAATTTTATAGCTCCAATTTCATTAAATGATGGGTTACCATTGTTAAAAGCTGGTGATACAGTTACAATTGAATATGTAGAAGATGAATCAAATAGTGAAACGGTTTCATCTATAAAAATTAATTAGGGTACTAAGATGTACCCTTTCATTAAAGGAGGGGAACTTATGAATGAGTTGTTAGAAAGATTGAAGATGTATGAGCCATTGTTTAACAGATGGAAAGTAGATTTTATTGCCATGAACTATGATGATATGGCTTGGGTTTATTTAGTAGATGATCATGGTATAGAGAATGAGACAGCATTAATGAAAGTTAAAACATTGACTTGCCCAGAGGAGTTGGTGGAAAGGAATGTGTACGCATTAATGATGAATTATGATGTGATGACTTATCCGGATTTAACAAACTCGCCATATCTTGAAGAAGAACATTATTATGTTGAGAAAGATGGTAAAATCATTGGGGCAGATGTTTGCTTGCTGTCAGTAGTATCTTCCTTAGAGGAAGAAAAAACACCCACTTTTGAAGAAGACTTATTTCAATTAGCACTTATGTATATGAATGGGCGTGGACGAGTTCAAGATGAGTATATGGCTTATCAGCTTTATGAGAAAGCTGCAAAAATGAATCATGCAAAATCAATCTGTTCATTAGGTTATATGAATGAGATTGGTTTAGGTACACCAATGGATAAAGAAAAAGCAGTTGCTTTTTATCGAATGGCTGCTGATTTAGATGATGAAATCGCTTCGTGTAATTATGCTTTTTGTCTTTATGAGGGAATTGGCTGTGAAGTTGATGATGAAAAAGCATTCGAATATTTTGAAAAAGCAGCAGCAAAAGATATGCCTAGAGCATTGTTCTATGTAGGAGAATGCTATTGCTTCGGTAGAGGTGTTGATAAAGATGAAATTAAAGGAATGACGCATTATAAAAAAGCTGCAGACTTAGGTTTTACACAAGCTAAGTATAGTGTTGGATATTGTTATGAATATGGAATAGGAGTTCAGGAAGATTATCATGAAGCAGCAACCTGGTATCAGGAGGCTGCTAATGAAGGATTGGAAAGTGCTCAGTTACAACTGGGATATTTTTATGAAGCTGGAGAGGGTGTTGAACAAGATCCGCAGTTGGCTGTATATTGGTATCAACAAGCCTCTCATCAAAACTATGCACCAGCCCATTGCTATTTAGCGTATTGCTATGAAATGGGTATTGGTATAGAAAAAGATATTGAAAAAGCAAAAGAATATTATTTGAGAAGTGCGGAAATGGGATATCCAAGAGCAATGATGTCTTATGGAAAATTAATTGAAGATGAAAATATGTCTTTGGCTATGGATTATCTAAGACGGAGTGCTGAAACTGGTTATGTCTATGCAATGTGTAAATATTCTTACTACTTAGAAAATGGAATAGGTTGTGATAAGAATGAGGAGTTGGCATTTGAATATTGTCAAAAAGCAGCAGATTTAAATGATTCTGGGGCATTATGCACATTGGGATATTATTATGAGAATGGGATTGGCTGTGAAAAGAATTTAGAGAAGGCGATTGCATATTATCAACAATCTAGTGATGCAGGAAGTTTGCGTGGCATGACAAATTTAGGATATTGCTATGAAGCGGGGATCGGAACAGCAGTTGATGAAAAAAAAGCAGTAGAAATATATCAACAGGCAAGTGATTTAGGCTATGATATTGCACAATGTAATCTTGGATATTGTTATGAAGTTGGAATTGGTGTTGAACAGGATCTTCAACAGGCGAAAAGATATTATGAATTAGCAACTCAGCAAAACAACTTGAGAGGAATGTGCAATCTTGCGTATCTTTATGAAAAAGGTATTGATGGTGCTCCTGATTATGTAAAAGCTAAAGAACTTTATGAACAGGCAGCTGCATATAATTATCCAAGAGGATATGCAAGTCTTGGGTTCCTATATGAAGATGGGCTAGGAGTTGATAAAGATTTGAACAAGGCATTTGAATGTTATCAAAAAGCATCTGAATTAGGGGATCCAATGGCAATGTGTACGTTAGGTTACTACTATGAAAATGGTATTGGGTGTGAGAGAAACTTAGAAAAAGCGTTTGAATATTATCAACGCTCTGCACAAGGTGGTAATCTTCGTGGAATGACAAATTTAGGATATTGTTATGAAGCGGGAATCGGAACATCTGTTGATTTACAAAAAGCAGTAGAAGTTTATCAACGAGCTGCTGAATTAGGGTATGATGTTGCACAATGTAATTTGGGATATTGCTATGAAATGGCTATTGGTGTTGAGAAAGATCTCCAATTGGCTAAGAAATATTATGAACTTGCAGCCCAGCAAAGAAATCCTCGAGCTTTGTGTAATTTGGCTAATCTTTATGAAATTGGTGTTGATGGCGAAAGCAATTTTGCTAAAGCGGTAGAACTTTATGAAGAAGCTGCGGCAATGAATTATACGCGTGCTCTTTGTAATTTAGGTTTGTATTATGAAGAAGGCACTGGCGTTGAACAGAATGATAAAAAAGCTGTAGAATATTATTATAAAGCTGCAGAACTTGGAGATGAAGTCGCACAATGTAATTTAGGATATTGCTATGAAATGGGAATTGGTCTCGAAGTCAATATGCAAAAAGCTTTTGAATACTATCAAATATCTTCTCAAAGTCATTATCCTCGTGCTGTTTCTAATTTAGGGCTGTTTTATGAACTAGGAAAGGCTGGTCCAATTGATGAACAAAAAGCTTTTGAATGTTATCAAATAGCTGCTGATTCTCAATATCCACCAGCTCAGTGTAATCTTGCCTGCTGTTATGAAGACGGAATTGGTACTGATATCGATCTGCAAAAGGCTTTTGAACTTTATAAGGCAGCTGCTCAACGAAATTCAACGAGAGGTTTATATAATGTTGCACGTTTTTTAGAATATGGTATTGGTTGTGATGTTGATTATGATTTGGCGTTTGAAAATTATCAGTCAGCATCTCAAATGGGTTACCTTGATGCTGATATTGCTTTAGGAAATATGTATGAATTTGGACGAGGAGTTTCTCAAGATTATCAGAAGGCTATTGAATACTATTCAAAGGCAGTGGATCAAGATTATTCACGTGGATATTATGCTCTTGCCACTCTATATAAATCAGGACTTGGTGTTGAAAAAGATACCCCTCTGGCGTTAAAATATTATACTATTGCGGCAGATAAAGGTCATGTTTCAGCTATGTATAATTTGGCGGTGTTATATGATTTTGAGGCAGAGGAACAGTATCGGGATATGACAAAGGCAATTCAATATTATCAGGAAGCTGTTGATAAAGGGCATTATGGAGCAATGAATAACTTAGGAGTTTGTTATAAAGAGGAAGATGGAGTACCATTGGATTTTGAGAAAGCTTTCCAATTATTTAAGAAGGCTGCTGATGGTGGTGATTACCATGCATTTATGAATCTTGCTAGAGCTTATACGTATGGACAAGGGACAAAGATTGATCTAGAACAAGCTCAGGTATGGTGTCAAAAAGCAGTGGAAAAAGAAATTGATGGTGCAAGTGAATTGTTATTAGAAATCTCTGAAAAAGCAAAGAAGAAAAAAGGTTTTTCAATATTTAAAAGACATTAATAATGAAGAAAAGAGCAATAAGGTGAGAAAATGGGCTCTGTGTCAAGAGTGGAGGATAAAGGAATAACTATTGAAAAATAGGGATTCC
>NZ_CFJNYH010000020.1:0-61394 GCF_984815275.1 Coprobacillus sp. | reverse complement strand
AATGGCGCGCTAGGCAGGAATCGAACCCACAACCTCTTGATCCGTAGTCAAGCACTCTATCCAGTTGAGCTACTAGCGCATCTCTTTAACAGCGCCATTCAATAATAACATCTTTGCTGTTAATTTGCAACACTTTTTTTCATTTTTTTCAACATTTCTTTTTTAGAAATGGTGCCCAGGGCCGGAGTCGAACCGGCACGGATTTTAAGGTCCGCAGGATTTTAAGTCCTGTGCGTCTACCAATTTCGCCACCTGGGCAGATGATGGAGGTTCCAGCCGGACTCGAACCGACGATGACAGAGTTGCAGTCTGTAGCCTTACCAACTTGGCTATGGAACCATTTTCCTGTTGCTCAAATAGTATATAATATTTTGTATCTGATTGCAATACTTTTTTTACAAAAAAAGTATGTTTCTTTACCCCAATACAAAAAACAAAGTTCTGATGAGGTTTTTTCAACAGAACTTTTTTTAAATTATTGTGCTTTCACTTTTGTCCAATAGTTACTATACATTTCTTTAACATCTTGGCTTTGATATGCAAAAACTTCATCATTTTTATCCATGCGAATAGCATATGCGCTATTTCCTTCAAAATCGCTTTCTGAAGCTTCTTTTGCTGCATTGACATTAGATGTTAAATATCCTACTTCCAATGTGTTATTCAAAGCATTCTCATCACTTATCATATAATTAATAAACTCCATAGCCAATTGTGTTTCTTGACAATCTTTACTAACAACAAAACCATCAAACCAAATATTTGTACCTTCATTTGGCATATAAAAGCCCATATCCTGATTTTCAGCCATAACCGAAGCAGCATCACCAGAGTACATAACTGCCATTGCTTTTTCACTATTTTTCATAGCATCAATTGTTTCATCAGTTGCATATGTTGGATTCATCGTTTTTCTTTGATCAATTAACCAATTATACGCTTTTTCAATCTCATCTTTATTAGTTGTATTCATAGAATATCCTAATGCTTTTAAAGCAACCATGAACGAATCTCTTTCTGAATCATACATATAAATATTACCTTTATATTTTGTATTTCTTAAAACTTCCCAACCCGCACTTAAATCACTTTCAGAAACCTTTGTCTTATCATAAACAATTCCAACATTCCCATAAAAGTAAGGAACCCAATAATCATTATTTTTATCAAAATTTTGATTCAAAACCGAATTATCCAAACTATCCTTATTTGTCATTACATTCCAATCAATTTTTTGTAAAAGGTCTTCTTTAATTAATCTTTCAATCATATATTCAGATGGAACCATAACATCATATTTATCTCCACCTAATAACTTAGTATACATTGTTTCATTAGAATCAAATGTTTCATAAATAACCTTACAATCAAATTCATTTTCAAAACCACTAATGACATCTCTATCAACATATTCTCCCCAGTTAAACACCTTCAATGTTTTAGAAGCACCTTGAGAACTCGAACCACAGCCCACTAAAGTTGATAAAGATAAAACAGAAGCTAAAGCAATTTTAACTAATTTTTTCATTTAATTTCTCCCCTTTTCTTTTTACAATCAAATACGGAACAAAAGTTCCAACCAATAAAACCAACAGAATGACAACAAGAACAATAGTAGATAATGCATAAATACTTGGATTCATACGTTTAGACATGTTGTAAATCACAATTGATATATTTTCAACACCATTACCACTCACAAAGTAAGAAATAATAAAATCATCAAAAGACATTGTAAATGCCAGTAAAGCTCCTGCAACAATTCCAGGTTTAATCTGAGGTAAAATAACCTTTGTTAGTGTTTGGAGTGGTGTGGCTCCTAAATCCATAGCAGCATCAGCTAAATTTTCATCTAATTGTTTCACCTTTGGATAAACATTCGTAATCACATAAGGTGTACAAAAAGCAATATGTGCTAGCAGCATCGTTAAATAGCCTTTCTCAATATTCAAGAAAGAAAAGAATATCATCAAGGAAATAGCTGTAACAATTTCAGGGTTCATAATTGGTAAATTATTAACCTGCATAATAGCTGTACGAACAACTTTCTTTGATTTCGTTAAAGCAATAGCAGTTACAGTTCCTAAAATAGTAGATATAACTGTTGCTAAAATAGCTATTGTAACCGACACAATAACAGCATCTAACAATTGACTGTTTCCAAACAGAGACTCATACCAGCGCATTGAAAAACCTTTAAAATTAGACAAAGATTTAGCGCTATTAAAAGAGAAAAACGCCATAATAATTAAAGGAAAATATAAAAACGCCAAGCACAGACTAATGCATAAAATTTTTACGGATTTTCTTTCTTTTCCCACTACGTTTACCTCCCTCATCTTTTTCATCTGAAACATTTGTACGTTTCTCTACTTTATAAATCAAAGCCATCAAAATAATGACGATGACCGCAAGAACCAGTGATACAGCACTTCCAAAATGCCAATTTCCAACTGTAATAAATTGCTGTTCAATAAAATTACCAATAAGTGAATACTGTCCTCCACCTAACATCTTTGGAATGACAAAAGCACTTATAGCTGGTAAAAAAACCATTGTAACACCTGTTAACACACCACTCAATGATAAACGAAACGTCACTTTAAAGAATGTTTGAATACGTGAGGCACCCAAATCCATAGATGCTTCTGTCAATGATTTATCCATATTTGTTAATGATGTATGAATTGGTAAAATCATAAATGGTAAAAAGTTATAAACCATCCCCATAACAACTGCAAAATCTGTATACATCATTTGCACAGGTCCTAACCCAATACTTTCTAAAACATTATTAATAATACCATTATTACTAAGAATACTCATCCATGCATAGGTTCTCATCAAAAGATTAATCCATGTTGGAATTGTAATCAATAAAATCAAAACTGTTTGTGTCCCTTCTTTACATTTAGAAATCATATATGCAATGGGATAACCTATTAAAAAACAAACAGCAGTCGTCAAGATACCTAGAATCAATGATCTCATCAAAACAGAAACAAAGATAGGATCTAAAAATTTAAAGAAGTTATCAAAGGTAAATTTAAAAGTTGTAATCTCTGTACCTTTAGCAGTTAATGCATAAAATGCGATTAACATCATTGGTACAATCGTTAAAACGAATAGCCAAAAACAATAAGGCGAAACCAATTTCTTATATTGTTTCATTAATATGTCCCCATTGTTTCCATAACATGAATATCTTCAGGCCAAAAATCAAGATTTACCTTTTTACCAACTTCACTCATATCAGTTGTATGCACCTTATACATACGTTCCTCTGTTTCTACCATGATTTCATAATGAACACCTTTAAAAACAATAGAAGAAACAACACCAGCGATTTTTCCTTGCCCTTCTTCAACAATATCTAAATCTTCTGGCCTTAAGACAATATCAACATCTTGTCCTTCATCAAATCCTTTATCAACACAAACAAATTGCTGATGATCAAATTCAACTAAGAAATCTTTAATAAATTTCCCTTCAACAATATTTGATTCACCAATAAATTGCGCAACAAATCTATTCTCAGGTTCATTATAAATATCTGTTGGCGTTCCAATCTGCTGAATATTTCCATCATTCATAACAACTATTGTATCTGACATTGTTAATGCTTCTTCTTGATCATGAGTTACATAGACAAATGTAATACCAACTTCCTTTTGAATATTTTTAAGTTCAATTTGCATAGCTTTTCTTAACTTTAAGTCCAATGCTCCTAAAGGTTCATCCAACAAAAGAACTTTTGGTTCATTAACAAGTGCTCTTGCAATTGCTACACGTTGTTGCTGGCCCCCTGAAAGTTGTGAAATATTTCTTTTTTCAAAACCTTCTAATCCAACAAGACTTAACATTCTCATCACTTTTTGTCTAACAATATCTTTATCCAATTTCTTAATTTTCAATCCAAAAGCTATGTTATCAAACACATTCATATGTGGAAACAAAGCATATTTTTGAAAGACTGTATTGACCTCTCTTTTATAAGGTGGCAATGTTGAAATATCAATACCATCAAACAAAACCTCTCCTGAGCTGGCTTCTTCAAAACCACCAACAATTCTTAATGTTGTTGTTTTTCCACATCCACTTGGACCAAGCAAAGTCATAAATTCGTTTTCATGAATATCCAAATGAATTCCCTTGAGAACAACTTGTCCATTAAATTCTTTTGTTAAATTATCAAGTTCAATTAATTTTTTCATATTATCCTCCTTAAAATAGTGGTGGTGTTGATACCCATATCACTTTTGCTTTAGAATCACCAGAATTCTCAAGATAGTGTGTTCTTTTTCCTGGCAAATAAAAAGTTTCTCCCTTTTTAACATTTAATGTCTTATCACCATAATGCAAAAGCACCTTCCCGCTTATCACATATCCAAATTCCTCACCATCATGTGGTTCCATTTCCATTGATGATTTCCCTTTCTCTATCTCAATTAAAATAGGTTCCATATCATTCTTTTGAGCATTTGGAACAATATAAGAAATTTCATAATCATCCTGTGTATTAACAAAATAGTCTTCTTTCTTAAAAACAATTTGTTCTTCTTGAGTTTCACTGAAAAAATCATGTAAGGTGGTTCCCAATGCCTCTAATATATCTTCCAAGGTCGTAATTGAAGGTGAAGTTAAATTTCGTTCAACCTGAGATAAAAAACCTTTCGTCAGTTCACTTCGATTCGCCAATTCTTCTAAGGTCAATTGATTGGCAATTCTCAATCTTTTTATCTTACTACCAATATTCATACTCTCACTCCCCTTTGTTTAGTCATATGAAACTTAATGTTTAAAATACAAAACATAATCATTATACAAAATATTATAAAAATTGCAATATATTTTTAAACAAAATGTTTAATATATTAAACTTAACTATAAAAAAATAACCTACCCCCAAGATAAGTTATTTCTCAAGTTTCTCTCTACGCAGCGAAGATTCCTGAAACATTCTTTTCAAACTTTCCTCATCATTGCCTTTAAGAGCATGTTTCAAACAGTCAAACTGTTCTTCAAAGCGTTCCATTGAAGCCAGAAGATAATCTTTATTATTCAAAAAAAGTTCACTCCATAAATCAGCGTTAATATTTGCTATACGGGTTAAATCCCTAAAGGAATCACCAATGTATTTTCCAGTATCATATTTTTGATCATCACTGTTCATCAAAGCAACAGCAATCATATGTGGCAATTGTGAAGTAAAGGAAATAATTTCATCATGAGCATAAGGGCTCATAATTTTCACACTTTTAAATCCCAATTGAGAAACAAATTGGCACATAAATTCAATGGCTTCTTTTTTATTTTGTTGATGTTCAATCACAATATAGTTAGCATTTTTAAAAACCTCTTTGCTAGCATAAGCATAACCTTTTTTCTCACGACCAGCCATAGGATGTCCACTGACATATTCTACTGACTCATCAATAATTGTTAAAGCTTTTTCTAAAAAATATGATTTAATACCTACAACATCTGTAACAATGCTGCCTTTTTTAAAACTATGACTTGCAATAAAGTCCAATACCAAAGATGGGTACAAACAAATAATAGTCATATCACTTTTAGCGACAATATTATGCCCATCTCTATATCCTTCAACAATATATCCCTCAGCTTTTGCCTGTTGTAATGTCAATGTATCATTATCAACACCATATACCTCATGCCCTAATCCTTTAAGAGCCTGAACATAACTTCCACCAATAACACCTAAACCAACAACTGTAATAATCATATAAAACCTCCTACAGTTTCAAAATCATAGCTATAGCAAGTGAAAAACCACCAAAAATCAAAGCACAGAAACAGTATCTTACAAACAATGACTTTAGTGATGCGCGTTTTGCTTCTATGGCCCAAAAAACAACAGCAACAAGCACACTAGATATAACCCCATGCGAAATAACAAGTGCAGCAGCCTGCCCACAATATTGAGTTAAAAATGGATTGCATAGAAATTGTGAAAAAGCAAAAATAATTGCTATCATGACAAAACTCTTATAATGAAAAGGTATCCAAGTCAAATTAAAATCTGATTGAGATCTGGTTTCTTGTTCAAACTGTTTATGCGTTATCTGAGTTTTGTGATTTCTTTCTATACTTCTTTTAAAACTCATTCATTTTCTCTCCCATCAGCTAACATTTTCAATTTATAATCTAATAATTTTTTAGTTAAATCAACATAATATATATGAGGATATTCTAATCGGAATGCTTCATCCCAAAGCAGTTCTTTTTGCTTAATAGAATATTGACGAATATCTTCTAATGAATATTCTGGATATACACACTGTCCTTTATCAAAAACAATCGTCTGCAAAGGTTTGATTTCATATGTTCCAGCATAAAGTTTTTTGTTTTTCCATGCATCAGATTGATGATATATTGTTATATCTTTCTGTTCATCTAAAACTTCATCATGAAAAGCAATAATATCAGCAATCGCTTTGTTGTTTTCCTTTTCAATTAATCGATAAACTTTTTTATAGCCAGGATTTGTAATTTTTTCAGTATTTTCTGAAATTTTAATTTTAGGTATAATGACACCATCTTTTTCCACAGCCGCCAATTTATAAACCCCACCAAAGACTGGTGAAGATTTAGAGACAATCATATTTTCACCAACTCCAAATGAATCAATTTGAGCTCCTTGTTCTAAAACAGAGCGAATCAGATATTCATCCAATGAATTGGAAACAGTAATTTTACAATCATGTAAACCAGCAACATCCAACATCATTCTTGCCTTTTTTGTTAAATACGCAATATCTCCACTATCAAGACGAATACCAGCCAATTTTTTACCCATAGGTGCCAAAACCTCTTCAGCCACCTTAATTGCATTTGGGACTCCACTTTTTAATGTATCATAAGTATCAACAAGAAGTACACAAGCATCTGGATACACCTGTGCATAAGCCTTAAATGCTTCATATTCATTATCAAAGGATTGAACAAATGAATGTGCCATAGTCCCTAGCACAGGAACTCCAAAAGCTTTTCCGGCTGAAGTCGTTGCTGTTCCAGCCACTCCACCAATATAAGCCGCTCTAGCCCCATAATGTGCAGCATCATAACCTTGTGCACGTCTGGCACCAAATTCCATCACAGGGCGCCCTTTCGCTTCCTGACAAACACGATGTGCTTTCGTTGCAATTAAAGATTGATGATTAATTGTCACCAACAAAAAAGTTTCAATCAACTGTGCCTCAATCAACTTTGCTTTAACAGTAATCAGTGGCTCATAAGGAAAAACTGGTGTTCCTTCTGGGACTGAATAAAGTGTTCCTGTAAATTTAAAATTTCTTAAATATTCAAAAAATGCTTCATCAAAAATATTTAAACTTCTTAAATATTCAATATCCCCTTCTGTAAAACGCATATCTTTGATAGCCTCAATCAGTTGCTGCAAACCAGCAAAGATAACAAAGCCTCCATTATCTGGATTCTTTCTAAAAAACATATCAAAATAGACAATCTGATCCCCTTTGCCTAATTTAAAATAATTATATGACATCGTTAATTCATAAAAATCCATAATTAAAGTAATATTTCTTTCACTACTAACGTTAACTTTTTCCATTTTGTTGCCCCCTGTCATGACATCTATCATATACCAAATCACAAAAAAAATAAAGCATTTCTGCTTTATTCTGTCGTATTCTTTGCTTTTTCATATGCATTTTTGACAGCATCTTTTAATGCTTGTGAAGTTTTTGTTGCACCTGAGATTGTATCAACATCATACTTATTCTCAGTTTTCATTTTTTCAATCATTTGTTCCATTGCAACACCACCAATAGAAGGTGTCTCATTATGCTCCTTTACAACAATATCAACAACTTTATCATTTTTAATTGTTGTTTCCACTTGAAATTCTCCACCATAACCTGTAGCAGTTGTTGTATAAGTTCCATCTTTATAGACAGTCTTTTTGGTCTCTTCTTTTTTTGTATTGCCTGAACAACCACATAATAAGATTGCCATAGCAAATAACATCAACTTTTTCATTGCAAAAACCTCCTATTAATAGTGTTTGTCAAAGATCAAAACTTATTCATAAAAGATTAAAAATATAAATCATAGCTTTGTCTTTGATATGGCTGAGGCAATGGATTCACTTTTTGATAAACAATAGGAATCATTAATTGTTGATTTGGATGAATAAGCATATCTTCATTTAAATTATTCATACATCTTATCCAAGGCACTTCACTATTAAATGTTTTTGCAAGTCTATAAACATTATCGCCTTTATTCACTGTATATAAAATAATTTCTCCAACTCTTGGATATGTGACTCTTTCATCTTCATACATATATGGATTGTACATTTTATCCCTCCCAAAATACAATATGTCAAAAACACATATTTGACTGGGCGAAAAAACAAGTGACTATTTTTTTAAATAATCACTTGTTGCTAATTTATTCAATGCATCTTTAGCCGCTTGTTGTTCAGCACGCTTTTTGCTTGTTCCTTTCCCAACTCCCAAACGCATTTCATCCATAATAACTGCAACTTTAAATTCTGGCGCATTTGATGGTCCAGACGTTTCCAGCAATTCATAAGTCACTGTCTTTCGTTGATCCGCTTGTATTAATTCTTGTAATGTTGTTTTGTAATCAGTAATATCATCATAATCCAAATCATTGACATGTTGGAATATTGTTTGTTCTAAAATCTTAATGACCTCATCTTTGCCACAATCCAGATAAAGTGCACCAATAAATGATTCAAAGATATTTGCCAAAACGCTTTCTCTTTCTCTACCACCACTTTTTTCTTCACCAACACCTAAAAACAACAATTCTCCTAACCCTAGTTCTTTAGAGAATCTTGCTAATGATTCCTCACGAACTAACTTACTACGTAAAGTTGTCAATGTTCCTTCTGGAACATCTGGAAATAGGTGAAAAAGAAAATCTGAAACATACAATTGTAAAACTGCATCTCCCATAAATTCTAACCTTTCATAATCTTTATTATAATGATGTGCTTCATTTGCATATGAAGCATGAGTAAATGCTTCTTTGTATAAAGATAATTTTTGGAAAGGAATATTTTCTGCCTGTAAAAAATCTAATATTTTCATGAAACCTTCAATCCTTCTTTCATTTGTGTTACAACATCCATTTTTACCATTTGATAAGCCAATTCCATTGCATTATAGAAGGCTTTAGAATCACTAGCACCATGGGCTTTCACAACCGCCTTTTCAAAACCAACCATTAAAGCACCACCAACTGATTTATAATCAAATTGATCTTTCAACGAATAAAGTGATGACTTTGCAAAAAGTGCCCCAATCTTTCCTGATAATGAAGACATCATACTTTCTTTGACCATCTTCATCAATACAGAAGCAGCTCCCTCACATGTTTTCAAAGCAATATTACCACTAAATCCATCCGTCACAATCACATCAACTTCACCTAACAAGATATCTCTACCTTCAATATTACCAACAAAATTAATCATTTTATCTTCCTCTAACAATTGATAAGTTTGTTGATGAACTTCATCACCTTTTTTAGCCTCTGAACCAATATTTAGCAAAGCAACTTTAGGTTTTTGAATTCCTCTTATATTTTTCGCATAAACATGTCCCATAATTGCAAAATCTTTCAACTGTTCAGCAGTGTTTTCTGCATTTGCACCCACATCTAAAAGTACTACTCCCTTTTTATTATAGGTCGGAAGCATTGCCATTAAACAAGATTTTTCTACACCTTCAATACGTTTTAAAAACAACATAGCACTTGTATAAAAAGCCCCTGTTGAACCACATGAAACAACGCCATCAACAATACCATCATTTGCCAACGTTACAGCTTTAACCATACTTGATTCTTTTTTACGGCGAACAGACATAATACCAGCGTCCATTGGCACGACATCTCTTGCATCAACAATTTGAATACGTTCATGATGAGTTAACTTTTCTAATTCTTCTTTTTTTCCAGTTACATGAAGTTCTACATCAGCATGATCCTTAATAAAAGCAGAGCATGCTTCGACAACAATGCTACTCCCTAAATCTCCACTCATTGCATCTATTGATAATTTATACATTTCCATCACTCCTTATTTTTAGTAGTATAACACATTTAATCAACATATTCATTATTCTCTTTTAATTTCTCTTGAATTGTACTCATCAAATGATAATATTCATTTCTTTTTTCATAGCCTTCAACAATCCTCATAGCATCTTCTCTAGCAACATTCAAAATAGGAAAATCCTTAAAGACATCTGCCACCAGGAAAGTTGGCAAACCACTTTGACGATTTCCTAAGACCTCACCAGGTCCTCTAATCTGTAAGTCATACATCGAAATTTCAAACCCATCATGACTTTTCTCCATATATTTCAAACGTTCTATTGCTTCTTTTGATGTCGAAGAACTCATAAAAAAACAATAAGCTTGTTGATGACCTCGGCCAACACGCCCACGCAACTGATGAAGCTGACTCATCCCAAAACGTTCAGCATTATAAATAACCATCATGTTGGCATTTTTCACATCCACCCCAACTTCTACAACAGTTGTTGAAACCAGTATATGGATTTTTTGTTTTTGAAAGTCTTGCATAATTCTGTCTTTTTCATCATCTTTCATCTGACCATGTAACAAGCCCACTTGATATGTCCCACGAAAATACTGTTGCATGGCTTCAGCAATTTGAGAAGCGCTTTTTGCATCCAGAACCTCACTATCTTCAACCAGCGGACAAATCACATAGCATTGTCCTCCACTCGCAAGATATTCTTTTAAATCTTTAAGAATGGGTTTCATAGAAGATGATTTTATATATTTTGTAACAACTGGAATACGCCCTTTAGGCATTGTTTTCATTGTTGAGACATCCATATCACCATACATCGAAATTGCTAGTGTACGTGGAATCGGTGTCGCACTCATAATTAAGAAATCAACTTGACTCCCCTTGTTTTTCAATGCTTTTCTTTGTTCAACACCAAAACGATGCTGCTCATCAGTGATAACAAATCCCAAACGATGATATTCCACTTTCTTTTGAAATAAGGCATGTGTACCAACAATCATATCTATATCTCCATTTTGAATTTGTTCATAGATACGCTCTTTTTCTTTATTTGTTAATGAACCTGTTAATAAAGCAATTTTAACATCTGTATCCTTAAAAAAAGATAATAAAGTCTGATAATGCTGAGAAGCTAAAATTTCTGTCGGAGCCATTAACGCACCTTGATAGCCTGCCAAATAATTTGCATATAAAGCAACACTGCTGACAACTGTTTTCCCACTTCCAACATCTCCCTGTAGAAATCGATACATCATCCTTGGACTCTGTAAGTCCGAAACAATTTCCTTGACTGATGTCTGTTGATCTTGTGTTAATTGATATGGTAGGGATAATATAAATGATTGGAACTTTTGTACATCAAATCTCTTGGCAATTCCTACTTCTAAAGTTCTTTGCTGTTTTATTGTTTGCATTGTTAATTGAAATTTTAAAAACTCTTCGTATTTTAAATATTTCAATGCCTGTTTAATATCTTCCTGTGATTGTGGAAAATGAATATTCCACAATGCACTTTCTTTATGTATGAGTTGATGCTTTATGATATATTCTTCAGGAACAAAAGATTCTATGTTTCCTTTTAATAAGTTCAAAGCTTTTTTCACATATTGTTGAAATGATTTTTGCGTTAATCCTTCCTTAAGCGAATAGACAGGATGAACTCCCTGAATCTCACTTATAGGTTTAATCTTGATATCACTAGCAGTGATTTTATCTTTTTGACATTTTCCTATAATTGTTATTATTGTCATTTGTTTTAAATACTGTCTTAAAAAATGGCGATTAAAAATAGTAACCTGATAAACATTTTGATAACGATCCTCCACTGAAAAAGACATTCTTGACATTCTTCCTCTAAAAAAGATTTTAACAGGTGAAATCAATGTCCCTTCAATAATGATTTTATCATCTTCTTGTGTGGGATATGTTTCTTCAATAACATCATATCGATAAGGATAATGATTAATCAAATCCTCTAAACTCTCAATGTTCATAAGTTTCAATATATCCAATCTTTTTTCTGTTATTTTTAACAAACGAATATCACTCATCAAATCACCACCTGTCCCCTATTTTATAACAAATTTCAAAAAAAAGATACCATTTGGTATCAAATAAATAAAACCAGTAACACTGTCATACAAACAACTCCTAGAATAATACTTAGAGAATTTGCTGTTGCAGACATATCTCCAACGTAGCCAACCTTTTTTGTGAAAACTGCAGAAACAGTGGATAACGGAGCACAATAAGCCATTATTAAAATCTGCTTAGCTAAAAGTGGTAATGGGAATATAAAGTATGTAATGAGTGAAATCATAATTGTTCCTATAATTCTTAGATACAGGACTTTTATAACATTTTTAACTTCACGAGGTGATATTCTTATTTCTAATAGTAAGCCAATCATAAGCATAGCTAAAAAACTATTTCCTGCACCAATTGTATCAGCAATTGAGAGAATAGGTGTAGGAATTTGAAGTTTAAAAATGGCAAGTATAAATATCAAAACATAAACATCAAACGGAATAGATGAAAAGAGCTTTTTGAGTAATTCTTTTAAAGAAAAATGATTTTCACCACTTGCAACATGATCTGCTGCTGCATATGTTATTCCTAGTCCCATAAGTGCATTACCGATATCAAACGAACATAAATAAACAACTCCTAAACCAGGAAAAAAACTTTGTACAAATGGCAAGACAAAATTCCCAATATTATATCCTGATGTATTGATCATAAAAGAAGCTTTTAAGCAATTATCTTCATGTTGTGTAGCGAAATATCCAATCATAATCATGATAACATTTGTGAGTATCCCTATAACAATCAAAATAATAATAACTCCATTTAATTCAATCCCATTAGCACTTGTTAAAAGTGCACATGGCAATGTAATATTCATAATAATCGTCGCTAAAACATTAGCATCTTCTTTTTTTAGAACTTTAATTTGTTTTAAACTATATGCAATAACGATAATCAATATAAAAGTCAATGATTTAATCAAAACCTCTAACATATCTACCCCACTCTTTCTGCATGTATTATAACAGCCTGCTTGATAAAGATGAAAAATCCATCAAAATTTGAAAATCTTTTTTTCAATAGAAAGATATAATGCTATAATTGAGACAAGGAGGTAAAGAAAAATGATGAAAGCAATATTTTTTGATATTGATGGAACATTAGTGAGTTTTAAGACTCATAAGATTCCAGAAACAACATTTCAAACTTTATACCAATTAAAGGATAAGGGATATAAACTTTTTATTGCAACTGGAAGAGGTATTGATGGATTACATGTCTTAAATGACTTTCCTTTTGATGGATACATTACTTTAAATGGTCAATATTGTTATACTGATGAGCAATTAATTTATGAAAATACAATTCAAAAAGAAGATTTACAAGCACTTCTTGATTATTTAAAGATTCACCCTTTCCCATGTGGGTTCACTGAAGAACATACAAAATACTTTAATTTAAGAGATGAAAGAGTTGATGAAATTCATCGCATTACATTAAACGACGATCATCCAGCTGGTGATTGTCAAGATGTTGTTAATCACAAAGTTTATCAATGTATGTGTTTTGTTGATAATGACGAAGAAAAAGAACTTATGAAAGTAATGCCCCATTGCATTTCAGCAAGATGGCATCCTTTATTTTGTGATGTTTCACCAATAGGAGGAACAAAGCAAAATGGAATTGATAAATTCTTAGAACATTATCATATTGATTTATCTGAAACAATGGCTTTTGGTGATGGTGGCAATGATATCCAAATGTTAAATCATGTTGCTGTTGCAATAGCTATGGGAAATGCTAATGACGAAGTCAAAGCCATTGCTGATTATGTCACTGACGACGTAGATAATGATGGTATTACGAAAGCATTACGCCATTTTGGGCTTCTTAGTAAATGAAGAATTTGACAAGTTATCATCTGAAAATAATTGCAATGATAACTATGGTAATAGATCATTCCTGTAAAATATTTTCACTTTTACTCATTCAATTTTTAGGATTTTTAGAGAATCAAAATGTTGTATATTGCACATATTATTTTATTGAGGGTATTGGCAGAATATCCTTTATCTTATTTGCTTTTATGATAGCAGAAGGCTGTCGTCATACTCATGACATTCAAAAATATGTAGGAAGATTATTGTTATTTGCTTTGATTTCTGAATTTCCTTTTCAATGGATGATAAGCATTATCACAGGGACATCATTTGCTTTTTCTTTAACTATGACAAATATCTTTTTCACTTTAGCATTAGGCGCAATTGCTATTGCTGGCTACCAATTCTTTTTACAAAAGGCTTTAAAGAAATGGATTCCTTTGATATTGTGTAGTCTTGTATCTTTGCTTATTCAATGTGATTATCATATTTTTGGAGTCATTACTATTTTTATCTGTTACTATTTTCAAGATAATAAAAAAAGAAGTTTATATTTAACAATACTTATGGTTATTCAATATTTAATTTATGATCCAATCGTTTATGGTATTGGTTTAACATTTTTTGGATTTGACCCAAGTTATCTTATCTATTTTGGTTATACCTGTGTTTCTTTATTCATAATTAAGCATTATAATGGAAAGCGTGGTAAACATATTAAATATTTTTCTTATGCATTCTACCCACTTCATTTACTCATATTATGTTTTCTCTATTATTATTTATAGAACAAAGTTGAAAAACTTTGTTTTTTACATACATATTCAAAAATGTGGAAAAATAAAATGATGAATAGTTTGATAATATGCTTATGATACAAACAACTATTTATCATATTTGAGAGAGGAGTTTGATATTCTATGAATTCAAATCAAAAAAATATCAAGCATATATGTTATTGTCTTATCATTGTATTTGCTTTGATTATTATGAACTTATCAACGATCTACGCAACTGAATTGACACCTAAAATAGAATTACTTAAACAATATCACTTTGAAAGTGTAGAAACGTCTTCATCAGTTACAATCCCCCACATAATAGGTCTCGATAATCCCCAAATAGAAGAAGAAATTAATCAACTCATCACACAATCAATACAACAATATTTAAATCAATTTAAAGAATCTAATAACACTTATACAAATATCAATGATCCATTAATAAAGAAATGGATTGTTGATATAAATTATCAAGTCTATTTTATTGATTCATCCCTTGCTTCTTTTTCTATAAATGCTACTCAAATCAAGGCATCTTCTTATCTTCAAAAAACTTTTTTTAATATAGACTTAAAAACTGCTAGGCAATTAACAGTTGAAGACTTCTTAGGTAAAAAATATAGCCAAATAATTCAAACAGAAATCCAGAAACAAATAAAAGAAAACAAGAAAAACTTAGAATACAGCTATTTCGATGATGTTATCCAAAATTTGAATATACAAAAAGAACAACCTTTTTATATCAATCAGCAAAATCAGGTGGTTGTAGTCTTTAATGAATTTGATATTGCTCCTGGATATATGGGAATGCCAGAATTTATTATCCCCACTTAAAAAGTGTATCATAAGCAAAAAATGACGTTGGTTATCCAGCGTCATTTTTATGTTCATTAATCCCATCATTTTCATGAATAACGTAGCCATTTTTATCAGTTTTGATATGTCTTCGCTTTAATACATTATGTATCCAACGTCCAAATAATGTATAGGCAAAAGCAGTTAATGGAACTGCCGTGATCATACCTACAAGACCAAAAAGGTCACCAAGTATAAATATTGATAACATAACCCATAACCCTGGTAATCCAACAGATTTCCCAACAATACGAGGATAGATCAAATTATCTTCAATCTGTGATAGAACTTGGAAGAAAACGATAAACCAAATCATTGTTACAAAATCCTGTGACATCACGAGGAAAGCTCCAATAATCATCGCTGATATTGGACCAAAAACAGGCACCAAACTAAAAACAGCTATAATCATTGCAATTAATTCTGGATAAGGAAAGCCAAAGAATATCATCCCAATATAATAAATTATTCCAATAATACATGCTTCTGTCAATTGACCTGTAATAAAATTTTTAAAAATAACGTTAGCTTGATGACCATAATCAAATAATGCCATTGCTCTTTCTTCTCTTAAGAAAACAATAAATACTTTTCTCAATTGGCTAAGTAACCTTTCTTTCCCACTTAAAATATATAATGAGAACATAAAAGCCATAAACCATACAAAGAAAGTTCCCGTAAAAGTGACTGCATTGTCTAATAAACCGTTTGCACTGCTTGCTAGAAAATTAATTACATTTTTAAAGATATCATTCCAAGGCATATTCACAATATTATCAATTTGAACAATATTTTCTACACGATAATCAATATTCAACCAAATAAAAACCTCATCAATACTTGTGACAATACCCTTTAACAGATTCCCCATATTTGATAATAATTGTGCAAGGCTTTCAATGACTTTAGGTAATATAAAACTAACAATCAGTATTAAGACAATCAGTGCAAATATAATCGTTAATGTAATCGCAATACCTCTTGCACCCCGATTAATAATCCCTCTATCGTGAGAATGTTTTTTTATCTTTTGTTCAATGAACATCATCGGAATATTTAAAATATATGCAAAAACAATTGCTATAATCAACGGTTGCAATAAATCCAATAGAAAAAGAAAAACTTTTTCAATAATTATAAGATGACTTGCTACTAAATAAAAAGTAATAGAAAGCATAGCAAGTATTAACCATGGTTTTATCTTATGAAATTCTTCTTTTGTCATCCAATTCTTCATCTTATCCCTCTATTCATATTTATATTATAATATATTTTTTTAATAGTTGATACAAAAAAGAGCCCTAAGGACTCTCATCTTACTTATTCTACTCCTAATATAAATGAATACACAGGTTGTTTTCCATCTACACATTCAAGTTCAGCATCAAAATGTTCTTCAACATAAGTTTCTGCTTCTGCAACTTCTTCAGCAGTTACGTCTTCACCATAAATTAATGTAATAATTTCTGAATCTTCATCAACCAATCCATTTAAAGTTTCCTTTAATGCATCAATCTTACTAGGTACACATGCCGTAATTTCTTTTTCACATAATGCCATATACTGATTAGCTTTAATATCAACACCATCAATATTTGTATCCTTAATTGCAAAAGTAACTTGACCAGTTTTGACATTAGCAATAGCATCATTCATTTCTGCAAGATTTTCTGTTAAAGAAACTTCTGGATTATACATAATACATGCAGATAATCCCTGAGGAATTGTTTTAGAAGGAATAACCTGAACATCAATTTCATCTTCTAAAATAATTGCAGCTTGCTGAGCAGTCATGACAATATTGGAATTGTTTGGTAATATAATCGCATGCTTTGCATTAACATCACGGATAGCTTGAACAATATCTTCTGCTGAAGGATTCATTGTTTGCCCGCCACTAACAACATAATCACAATGTAATTCTAAGAACATATCTTTAATTCCATCACCAGCAGCCACACTAATAATTGCTACTTCTTTTGCTTCTTTTTGTTGTGGAACAACAGGTGTTGCCTTACCAGCTGGAATATCAGCATTTGATTCAATAATAGAATTATGCTGTTCTTGCATATTCTCAATCTTTAACTTTACAAATTCTCCATATCTTTGAGCAGCATTTAAAGCATTCCCTGGTTTTAAAGTATGGACATGAACTTTCACTATATCATCATCTTGAACAACAACAATACTGTTTCCAGGTAATCTTTCTAATTCGCTCTTCAAGCTATCTTCTTTAAAGGCTTTCATTTTTGCTTCATCTAATCTTAAAATAAATTCAGTACAATAACCATAGCCTTCTTCTCCGTCAGATTCTACATCTGCCAAAGCTTCTTTCGCTGCTTCACCTTTGATTTCTACTCTTTCAATTTGTTCTCCAGCTAATGCTGCCATAAATCCTGTGAACACCAATAACAAACCAGCTCCACCACTATCTACAACACCAACTTCTTTTAAAACTGGTAAAAGTTCTGGTGTTCTTTCTAATGATTCTTCGGCTTCTTTCACAAAATATGAGAAGACATCTTCAATTTCCATATCATCTTTTGCATATTTCACAACAGCATCACTTGATTCTCTAATAACAGTTAAAATAGTTCCTTCAACTGGTCTCATAACTGCTTTATATGCAACCTTTGCACCATTTTGGAAGGCGTTTGCGAATTCAACAGCATTAACTTCTTTCTTTCCTTCAAAGGCCATAGAAACACCTCTAAAGATTTGTGATAAGATGACACCTGAATTCCCTCTTGCTCCCATCAACAATCCTTTAGATAATTTTTTAGCAACTTCATAAATATCATTAGAGTCAAGTTTTTCAATCTCACTTGCTCCAGCACTAAACGTTAAAGACATATTTGTTCCAGTATCCCCATCAGGAACAGGGAAAACATTTAATGCATCAATTTCAGGATGATTGTTATGCAACACAATCGCTCCAGTTACAACCATCTCTTTAAATAGACGACCATCTATAATCTTCATGACTTACCTCCAACCTAATCTATTACTCGAATGCTTTGTACAAAAACATTCACGGCTTCAATATCAACGTCTAAAGTCGTTTCTAATACATATTTGACTTTCTTTTGGACTTCATAAACAACTTCAGATATCTTTACCCCATAACCAACAATAATATATACATTTAAAATAATCCCAGTATCGCCATCTTCTACAACAATACCTTTAGAATAATTTTCTCTCCCCAATAAATCATAAAAGCCATCTTTCATAATTTTCTGGCTTGCCATTCCAACAACCCCATAGCATTCAGTAGCAGCCCCACCTGTTATACTTGCAACAACATCTAATGAAAGATTAATATCTCCTAAATCTGTAGTCTTTGTGATCATATCTCTTCCTCCGATCTTATTTTATACATATATACAGTATATATATTATATCTTATTTTTAAATCATTGACAAACATTTCACACATAATGCATACGAATTATACCCCAGTTAAAATCATATGTAAATGAAAAGCGTAAAAAAATGTTGAAATATTCGCACATTTCATATATGATAGATATGCAAATCAAGTCAATTGATTAAATACAGCACTTTTTTAATTCTTTCAAAAAAAGTAAAAAAAGTGTTTGCAATTTTTCTTTTTTAGTGATATTATATCAAAGTATGTGAAACATAAGTTGTAAAGGATGGTGAAGAAAATGGCTAGAAAATGTGAAGTTAGTGGTAAAGGACCAATGTCTGGTAATACTCGTTCTCATGCATTAAATGCATCAAGAAGAAAATGGAATGTAAACTTACAAAAAGCTACTATTTTAGTCAATGGTAAACCAAAAAAAGTAAAAATTTCAGCGAGAGAATTAAGAAGTCTTAGAAAAAGCGCTTAATAATAAAGATTGTATCCTCCGGGATACTTTTTTTATTTTTATTATATGAAACTTTATTTCATTTATTCGTATATTTTAATATGTTTTATGAAACCCATAACCTATCTCTCCTTCTGCTCTTTTCATATCCCTTATTTTTTTATACAATGAAGAGGAAATCATTAAAGGAGGACAAATAATGAAATTTCCAGAAGGTTTTTTATGGGGCGGAGCAGTTACTGCCCATCAAAGTGAAGGTGCATATACAGAAGGAGGAAAATCACCCGCTGTCTGTGATTTATTCCCTAAGCCTGAACATTCGGATTTTAAAGATGGTATTGATGCCTATCATCGTTATGATGAAGACTTTGCATTATTTGAAGAAATGGGATTTACAAGTTATCGCTTCTCAATTGACTGGTCACGTGTTATGCCAGATGGAGAACATTTTAGTGAAGAAGGCATGGCTTTTTATGATCGTTTTATCAATAGTATGATTGCTCATGGTATGGAACCAATGTGCTCATTATACCATTTTGAAATGCCCCAAGTCCTGATGAACGAATATAATGGATTTTATTCAAGAATTGTTGTTGATAAATTCATTACATATGCAAATAAGATGATTGAACGTTATGGTGATCGTGTTAAAAAATGGATATCTTTTAACGAACAAAATGGGATTGCTTTAGAAGGCCATAAAATTGCATATGGTGCCATTTGCCCAGAAGGTGTCAATGAGGAATCTTTTATCAATCAATTGATTCATAATTCCTTATATGCTCATGCTAAAGTTGTTGAAAAAGTTCATACAATAAAAGATGCTATAGTTTTAGGAATGGTTATTTATATTCCACATTATGCAGCAACTTGTCATCCACTAGATGAATTGGCAGCCAGAAAACAAATGAGCAAAACAAATGTCTTCTTAGATATGTTTGTTTATGGTGAATACTCATCATATTATTGGAGTCAAATGGTAAAAAATAATACATTGCCTGACATTCAGGAAGGTGATTTAGAAGTCATGAGAAAAAATACAGTAGATTGGCTTTCATTCAGTTATTACATGAGCGCGACTGCAAAGGATGGAAGTAGTGGTGTAAAAGCTGGTGGCAACTTACAAGTTGAACTCAATCCTTATTTAAAAGCATCTGAATGGGGATGGACAATTGACCCAATTGGTATAAGAATCGCTTTACGAGATTTATATGAAAAATACAGAATGCCAATCATGGTTGTAGAAAATGGTTTTGGTATGCGTGATATATTTGAAAATGGTACTGTGATTGATGATGAACGTATTTATTATATGAAAGATCATATTGAACAAATTGGTATTGCTATAGAAGAAGGGGTAGATTGTAGAGGGTATCTGATGTGGGGCCCTATTGATATTTTATCTTCACAAGGCGAAATGGGAAAACGTTATGGTATGATTTATGTCAATAGAGATGACAAAGATTTAAAAGATATGAAACGTTATAAGAAAAAATCATTCAACTGGTATCAAAAAGTTATTCATACAAACGCAAAAGACATTGAAATCGATTAACATTTTCCTTAAGCAGCACACATGTGCTGCTTTTATACTGTAAAGTTCCTTTGTCAATACACACTAAAAGTATTTTAAAACTTATTATTACCAAATGCATTGTAACAATGTCATTCATGGATTTCTCTCATTTATTTGCAGATATTATAACTCTTTTATTTCTCCCATGTTCTTGGTCTCAATAAATTCTTTGGTATCTTTGTATAACGATTGCCATGACATCCATTCAACTGAATTTGTGTTAAAAATAAACTTTGACTCAAATCTGCATTTTCAACTTTAGCATCTCTCAAATCAGTTCCTAAAAACACATAATTACAACAATCCTTTCCACGAAAATCTTCACCTATCATTATTCTCATACTCAAATCGTGAGTGTATTGCTGACATATTTCTTTTAATCGTTGGCTTACTTTTTGATGATACTTATCTAAATCAACCGTTGAATTATTCAAAACATTCTCTCTCACTTTTAAATTCTCGAGAATTAACTGTTCTAATTGAAAATTCGGATGAATATGATAAGCATCAATGAGATAACTAAGCATCTGTTGGAGTTGAACAACTTTCTGAAAAACTCCAAATATAACCATAGCATTTTCACTACTACGCCATGAAGGCAACTTTTGTGAAACGATTTGTCCTGCTCCAAAGCAATCATAAATCATACATCCCTTCATCTTCATTTCTTTTAGTGAATTGTAAATATGACACTGATTATTATCTAATAAATGATTGCATGGGTTCCCTGCTAATTTATCTTCTGGAAAACCATCTATTTTAGAAAAATATAAGGCCACACAACATAATCCATGGCATTCATGACATTGAATCTTCAAATTCTCCTGTAATCGTTCAATATTTAGTTTCATAGTAGACCTCCTTTGTTTCATTATAATGAAACAAAAGAAAAAGTACAATATCATAATTGTACTTACTTTAACGAAAATTCATGTGCTGGTTGATCATATTTTCTTCCCATAATCATTTTTGCTGTTAAATCCGTATTATTATAAAGAATAGACCATTGTGTTGCGCTCTCTTCTCCTCTTTCATTTTTATGTATATTAGAAGATGCTGCTTTTAAAATATCCATTCCTGCCTGTTCATCTTTTAAAATCCCTTTATTTTGATCTAAGATTGTCTTCATCTTTTCATAACGATCTTGTCCATGTCCAAAGTCATAATCTCCAGGTGTTAACAAGAAGTTCGTTGCCATTTGGTAAGACTTATCATCTTTAACCAGACTTATCTCGTTATTAATATATTCAACAACAACACTTTTCCCATTTGCATCAGCAATTTGGAAATGATAAGCACTTTTGGCAGAAGAATGCATATCATATTGTTTTAAAAATTCAATTGCTTCATCAACCGTTGAAGCTTTATCCAAAACCAATCTCACAGCAGTTGTTGTTGTAATATCAATTTTATCTGTCTGCTGGTTAGTTGCTTCATCAGGTATTAACAAGACTCCAATTGATAAACCTTTCTCATTTAAGCCATCTAATGGCGCATAAGGTGCAGCCAAGGTAATAATTTGCTTTGTTAACGAATCAGGTTGCTTATCTTCATTAAACCCTAAAAACCCTAAATTAACAGTCGACATAGATGCATACCCATTATCAGGTTGCGTCTTCACAAATAATGCTGGTGAATAAGTTAAATCAAAATTTCTGCCAAAAATTCTATCTCCATCTTGCGTCTCAGCATTAAATGTAGAGCAACCCAAATTAGGAATAGAGAATTCAACAGGTAATCCCTTTAATAATTTTTTGACAACAAAATCAACCAATTCAGCATCATTACTTGCTCCAGTTTTTAAAAAGTCATCAAATCCATAATCGCCATCATATTCCATAGTATACAATGTATAATCATCTATTTTTTCTAATGACATTAAAGATGAAATTTCATGTCTAAACACTATATAAAAAACACTTCCAGCAACAATCACTATAACCAATATAGTCAATAAGGTTCTTTTTAATATTTTCTTCCAGTTCATACTTTCCCTCCAAATTTCCAACTTGTTGTATTATAACAAAGATTATCACAATGTCAATATACTTTAAAAAATTTAATTAAATATTTTAAAGTAAAAAAGATAGTGCTGAAGGGCACTATCTTTTTTACTTCTTAAATCCTTTTTTGAATTGCTCAAAAATGGAATCTTTTTTAGCATTCTTTCTTAACTTAGTATACAAATCTTTCTCATCTCTAGAAAGTTTAGTTGGAATCTTAACATCAATTTTAACAAACTGATCTCCATAATTATCACTACGTAAATCCTTAACACCTTTTCCCTTAAGACGTAAAGTTGTTCCAGGTTGGGTACCTTCAGGCACCTTGAGTGTAACATCACCATAAACAGTTGGAACATCAACATCACATCCTAAAGTTGCATCTACTGCCGAAATTGGAATTGTTATATAAATGTTCTTACCATCACGTTGAAAATGCTGATGTGGTCTTACATAAATTTCTACATAAAGATCTCCATTTTGTCCACCATTGGCACCTCTATGTCCTTTACCTTGAACACGTAACTGTTGATGTGTATTAATACCAGCAGGTATATTTAGTTCAACAGTAATATTTTTATTGATATATCCTTTACCCTTACAATGATCACATTTTTCTTTAACAACTTTACCAGTTCCATTACAATCAGGGCAAGTTGTTTGGTTCACAAATGTACCAAATGGTGAACGTTGTTGTGTACGGATTGTTCCAGTACCACCACAACGTGAACACGTTTGAACATCATCAGGTGACTTTGCTCCACTTCCATGACAATGCGAACACTGTTCATCAAAATTAATTTTAATCTCTGTTTTCTTACCTTTGATTGCATCCATGAAGTCAATCTCTAATTGAACAAAACGATCTTCCCCACGCATTGGACCTGTCTTTCTTTGACGCTGTCCTCCACCACCAAAGAATGAACCAAAAATATCTCCTAAGTCAACATCTTCAAAGCCACCAAATCCACCGAATCCGCCAGCTCCTCCAAATCCTCCTGATTGATCAAATGCCGCATGACCATAACGATCATATGCAGCTTTTTTATTATCATCTGATAAAACATCATACGCTTCTTGTACTTCTTTAAATTTATCTTCTGCACCAGGATCCTTGTTAACATCAGGGTGATATTTCTTAGCCATTTTTCGATATGCACGTTTGATTTCATCTGCACTGGCACTTTTAGAAACACCAAGCACCTCATAATAATCTCTTTTATCAGCCATATTCTCACCTCTTGACTAGATAAAACCAAGGCAAAGCCTTGGCTTTATACTATCCTAATTTTTTTCTGTAAAGTCTGCATCGACAACATCATCATTATTTGATGCTGTTTGTGTATCACCTGTCGGATTAGCTCCTTGACCTTGTTGATATTGATATGCTGCCATTTGTTGTGCAACTTGTTCTAATTCAGTCATCTTAGTTTCAAGTGTAGCCATATCATTATCATCTAAAGCTTTCTTTAATTCATCTCTTAAAGCAGTTGCTTGTGTTTTTTGATTTTCATCAATCTTATCACCTTGTTCAGCTAATGCTTTATCAATTTCATTAATCATTTGTTCTGCTTTATTTCTTGTTTCAATATCTTTACGTTTTTGTTCATCTTCAGCCTTATTAGCTTCAGCCTCTTTTACCATTCTATCAATTTCTTCATCACTTAATCCAGTTGAATTTTGAATTGTAATAGATTGTTCTTTTTGTGATTTCATATCTTTCGCTTTAACATTAACAATACCATTAACATCAATACTGAATGTAACCTCAATTTGTGGAACACCTCTTGGAGCTGGTTCAATACCATCTAATTTAAATAAACCTAATTGTTTATTATCTTTAGCCATAGATCTTTCACCTTGTAATACATTGATATCAACAGCTGGCTGATTATCTGCAGCAGTAGAGAAAATTTGTGATTTTGTTGTTGGAATTGTTGTATTTCTTTCAATTAATACAGTCATAACTCCACCCATAGTTTCAATACCTAATGATAATGGTGTAACATCTAATAAAACGATATCTTTAACATCACCAGTAATAACTCCACCTTGAATAGCTGCACCCATAGATACAACTTCATCAGGATTCACTGATTTGTTAGGTTCTTTTCCAAGTAATCTTTTCACTGATTCTTGTACAGCAATAATACGAGTAGATCCACCTACCAATAAAACTTGATCAATTTCACTTGGAGAAATACCAGCATCACTTAATGCTTGTTTCACTGGTCCTTCAGTACGAACAACCAAATCTTTAGTTAATTCATCAAATTTAGCTCTTGTTAATGTTAATTCTAAATGCAATGGACCTGCTGCACCAGCAGAGATAAATGGTAATGAAATTTGTGTTTGCATAACTCCTGATAAATCTTTTTTCGCTTTTTCAGCAGCTTCTTTAACACGTTGCATTGCCATTTTATCAGCACTCAAATCAACACCTTGATCCTTTTTAAATTCAGCAACAATCCAGTTCATAACTTTTTCATCAAAGTCATCTCCACCTAAACGGTTATCTCCAGCTGTCGCTAATACTTCAAACATACCATCTGCCAAATCAAGGATTGAAACGTCAAATGTTCCTCCTCCTAAGTCATATACCAATACTTTTTGTTCAGTATCTAATTTATCAACACCAAATGCTAAAGCAGCAGCAGTAGGTTCGTTAATGATACGTTCAACATCTAGTCCCGCAATTTTACCAGCATCTTTTGTAGCTTGTCTTTGTGCATCATTGAAATATGCTGGTACAGTAATAACTGCTTTTGTAACTGTTTCACCCAAATATGCTTCTGCAGTTGCTTTTAAGTTTTGTAAAATCATTGCAGAGATTTCTTGAGGTGTATATTCTTTACCATTTACATTTTCTTTATAATTTGTACCCATATGTCTTTTTACAGACATAACTGTATCTTTATTAGTAACAGCTTGACGTTTTGCAGCTTCACCAACAACGATTTCTCCATTTTTGAATGCAACAACTGATGCAGTTGTTCTTAATCCTTCAGGATTTGCAATAACTTTTGCTTCTCCATTTTCCATCACACTTACGCATGAGTTTGTAGTACCTAAATCAATACCAATAATTTTGTTTCCCATAATATAAATCCTCCTTATAACTATTCATTAACTTTAACTAAAGATGCACGAATAACGCGATCTTTCAATTTATAACCTTTTTGAAGTTCTTCCACAACGATATTTGAATCAAAATTTTCATCGTTGGTTGTCATCACAGCCTGATGGAAATTTGGATCAAATTCCTTACCTTGAGCTTCAATCGCTTCAACACCATTCTTTTCAAGAATAGCCATTAACTGATCAAAAATCATTTGATACCCTTTTAAGAATGTTTGAATTTCTTCACTCGGTTCCTGAACATTCAAAGAACGTTCAAAATTGTCAACTACAGGAAGTAATTCTTCAATAAAATCTTGCATCATAAATTTCATAGAGTTTTGATGTTCTTTTTCTAACCTTCTCTTTGAGTTTTCCATATCTGCAAAAACTTTATAATAATCCGTCTTCCATGTATTCACTTCTTCTTCAAGCTTTGCAACTTTATCCTCAAGTGAATCAGTTGCTGTTTCTTCAACAACTTCTGTTTCTTCTTGCTTTACTTCTTCATCAACTTTTTTTTCTTTCTTTTCCTTTGCCATACTTTCACCTCTATTCATCATCTTCATCATTGCTTAGCAAAACTGTTTCTAAACTTTTAGAAATATACTCAACCAAAGAAACAACTTTTTCATAAGGCATACGTGTTGGCCCTATAACCGATATTGATCCTTTGGATTCATTGCCTGTTTTAAACGATGCACTGATGACAGAGACATCACTTAAATCTTCAATGGGTGATTCACTTCCAATCCTTACACTTACACCCTCTTCAATAGCAATAGGTTCTAAACTTTTCCATGACTGTGAATTCTCAAAAGCAGAGACCAGCTGTCTAAGTTTATTCACATCATTATATTCAGGTTGATACAACATATTTTCTTTACCCGAGAAATAAACATTACTATTGGCGAATTTCATAAATGATTCTAAAAACGCATTGAATAAAACTTCATGTTCTTTAATTCGAGCACTCAATATTGGCCGCACATCTCTTTCCAAGCGATAAGCCACTTGATTAATTGGTGTTCCATCCAACAAATCATTCATAACATTCACACAACTTGTTAAATCTTCTAAATAAGCATTATTCTTAACTTTAAAAATACGATTTTCAACATGCCCTTTGTCTGTTACAATAATTGCTGTCACACTATGCTCTGTCAAAGGAACAAGTGTAATATTTTGCAATCGTTCATAATCAGAATTAGGACCTAAAGCTACTGTAGTCAAATGAGTAAGTTCACTTAAAATTTGACAACTTTCCTGAATAATCTCATTTAAAGAGCGATGCCGGTCACCAAGAATCATAGCAACTTGATTTTTGACATCGTCATCAACATTAGGCTGCATTAATGTATTGACATAAAAGCGATACCCTTGTGTTGAGGGCACACGTCCTGATGACGTATGTGTTTTTTCTAAATATCCATTTTCTTCAAGAAATGACATTTCATTACGAATTGTCGCACTTGAATAAGGAAGCATATACTTTGTCATAAGTGTTTTTGAACCAACTGGTTCAGCTGTTTCAACAAACTCTTCAACAATACACTTGAATATAAGCAATTGTCGTGCACTCAGCATATCACAACCTCCTTTTAGCACTCCTTTTATCTTTGTGCTAATTTTATTATACTCATGTTTTTAGCACTGTCAACACTTTTGTGCTAAAAAACAAAAATAACTGAATTCAATTCAGTTATCAACTCTGCACTCCCCTTTATATAAACAAAAGAGATCAATACATATATGAATATCAACAGGATGTTTCTTAAATACGTTTTCCTTAGTTCTTTTTGTTGTTTCATAAAATAAGTAAAAATATCTTGTAGCATCCTTTTCAGTTCTAAAAACAAAATCCTGCTAAACCTAAACCACACAATGAGAACATTAACAATCATCGAACGGATCATTTCGAACCAATCGTATAGTTGAGTTTTTCCTATAATAGTTCTTATTTTTTACTAAATACACATAGATAAAAACTAGCAACTAACACATATAAACAACAAAACAGGAATATATATAATATATAACAATCATGCAGAAAACAAATCTAAACAAGCTAATATAAGTTTAAAATATTTGAATGTTCTCATAAAAAAGTATCCTCCTTATAATTATTAATATATGAGGGATAAATCCCCCATATATTAATAAAATACTCTATGTTTATCTAAATATAATACAGCCACTCCAACTCCTAATACTGCTGCACACATAAACGCTACACCACCAATATATAACGCAGCGTTAGCGATTGCAGGTCCAAATAATGCAACACCTTTCCAATAAGCAATAGTAGCTAAAGATTTCATAAAACCAGCTGTGATACCACATTGATATGATGCGATTTTTCTAATGGCACTACTTCTATTCCATAATCCCTTTAAATTCCTTGCTAATGTAGCACTACCACCTTTCCCATTTTCTTCAACATCTAACTCTAAAAACTCTTTATCTTCAATAAAAAGATACATATCAGACTTTCTTAGAAATAAAGCCTGATTATATATATATCCTGCATCATATACAAAAAAGTAAAAAGCTCTTTTTTTTCATTTGATCAGAGTTTCTCAATAGGTCATCTAATGTCTTTATAAATTCATCAACTTCTTCCTTCACCTTTGGTATCCCCATTACAATCAGTGGAACAAAATGACTTTATAATATTTTTAAATAGATATCCTTTCGACAAACATCTTTTCGATAATCAATCTTGATAAAATAAATAAGCATCCCTTGAACAAATAGAAAAACAAGCAATGTACCTAGATTTAAGACTTCATTTTCTAAAAAACGCATGACTGTTGACCATAGAATAGTCATTTCAACTATCCATAAATAGACCTTAATGACCTTAAAATTAAAAACTTTAATAAAAGTATAAATAAGCAAAAACATGCTATAGTCATTGCACCACCAAAATAACTCATCATCACCTTCACTCTCACCTCTTATTCACTATACATTTATAATCCCTATTTGTAAAATCAACAGTACAAAGAGCAATTATCTTGATATCTTTATTGACTTACTATTTTATGAAGATTTAAAGTGATCAAATATTAATAAATACAATAATTAAGACTATGCCAATAACTGTTCCCAAGCGCAAAGAAGTAAATAACAATTTTTTCGTTTATTGTCAATGTTTTAAAAATCAATCAGATTCATTTTTTACCATAAATAAAAATCCCAATAGCAACAACAATAGAAATAATATTATAAATCAAATAGTATCATCTTGAAAAGGAATCACTTATCTTGAACCTAAAAGTAGCAATGCTAATATATATGTAAACCAATCACTAAATTTCATTTTCCCCTCTCATAAGAACAACATTTAATAAATAAATTATATATGATAATAATTCCGATAGAAATCAAGTAAAAATATTCAAAATCATTTATAATTTATATTTAATTATATAGTACATAGTTCCTGATACAACAATATCAAAACAGATCATTCCAACTTGAAGTACAAGAGGCATACTATCAAAAAAAAGATGGTAACGCCAGGAATCCAGTAACTATTAACAAAACAAATAAAATACATATAATAGCTATTTTAAGTTTTTCCAATTTATTAGACTCCATTCTTTTACTTATAATTTCCATACTCCATAACAATTATCCTATAATCATGTATCGTGTTTCTCCCATATTTTAATTATCACAGAACTGATAGAAGACCGTTTTATACTCCCATTATCATTCCACAGAAATCACTAAGTTCCTGTGCTCCAAGCCATCTACATGTATATTTTTTTATCATATTTTTTATTGTACTACTCAAAATATTTTTAATAGATTAGCCCCCATACAAATCATAAATTGCAAAGACAACAATATTCACATGATTTAAAAAGACAACATCTAAATACAGTATTCCACCTTCTTCAATTTCTACGTAATTTAATATAAATCAGAAAGCAATGTTATAGTACATTGTTATAGTACATTGTTATAGTACATTGCCTTGCAATATTGTAATTTTTAAAATCCAAACGAAATTGATGAATAGTCCCAATCGTAAGAGTATCACAAAAATTAAGTTGAAAAGCCTCATTCATTATAGATACAAGATAGAATCCCATAAAACGCTCGTTAAGAATCATTAGACTATTATTAGTCATTTACTTATGCAGATATATTTATCAATATTATATTCCTTATCAGTATCATAAACAGAAGAATCAATCTGATAAACATATCTGATGTTATTCTTGGTCTAAATTTAAGTGGTTTTGAGACAGCAAATTCTAAAATCTTTTAATAACATAGATTCATTAAATTGAGTTATATTTTTTGATAAATCTAACTAAATATTCTAAAAGCATTTATAGCCAACTGATTAAATCAATAATATATACAATCCATTTCCTTATTTTAGAATCACAAACACCCAGATAGAAAGTAACTCCTATCGAATAACAAACAAAAAATATTATGGATCCCAACCAAATAGCTCCATTACATAACTCAGAATTTAAAAGAATAGCAATAATACCTAATATTGATAAAACATCTGTAATTATCAACAAATTAATAACTAACTTCTTATTAACAAACTTCTGGTTTTTCATCAGCATCTTCCTTTCATTTTTATTTATTTTATCGAAAAATATTCCTATAAATTTTCCTTCTTATTTGTATACTGGATGTACCATTTATATAATTTTTCAATTCATTAATTCTCGTATTATATAAATCAATAATTTGAAAATTCCAATTATCTTCTTCACAAAACAAATTCAACATTGACAATATTTTTATTTTATTGCTTTCTCTATTCAAACAAATTCTTAAGTCTATATAATCAAATATCAAATCTAAACATTCTATTTCTATTGATTGACCATATTTCAAAATAATGAGTTCTATTATATTATCTAATTTAAATAAATATTCACTTAAATAATTTTTATTCAAAACAATCATTAATTTTAAGCAGTTCAACATTTCATTTGGTTTATTAATAACATCATCAATATTCTTTTCTAGATAACTAATATGCCAACTGATTAATTCTAAATTGACAACACTAGTGAAAAGAAGTTCATTAAAAAAATATTTACTATGAGTGTCTTTAAAACTATTAAGAAAATTAATTGTAACTTTATATAAAATATATGAAAACAATAAAAATAGAAACAAATATAACTGCCAGTATATTCCAATCGCAAATAAAGTGAAAGCCAATAAAAAAATATATATATTTTCTTGTTTATATATTTTCTTCATTAAAGAATATTTCTCATTAAAATTATTTAAGTTAACATCACTTAGATCACACAAATTTTTATAGAAAACATAATTTGATGGTCCAAATAGAACGATTAATTTTCCATCAACCAAAACAATCGGATATAAACATATAACTGAATATTTTATTTTTTTTATTTTGCATAATAAAATAAAAAAAATAGTTTTTAAATAATGGAGACATAGCCCAGAAGTCATCAATACCATAATATAAAAACAAAAATAAAAAATAGCATGATCAACAAATATTTCTATACTAATTATATAAATATACAATAAAAATGAAATAAGTGTTGTTAGTATAAGCATACCTAAATAATAAATATAAGTTTTCATTATTGTTTCACCAAATATCTTTCTATATAATTTTTTTTATAAACAATATCTAAATAGCAGCAAATAAGCAGCTGCCATTTAGGACAATGTAATACTTCCCTTGTTAATAAAAAGTTCTTTTATTATACAGATATATCATAAATGCTGCAGTTCCTGCAAGCGCTATTCCAGCTAGCCAAAAACCGCCAATAGTCAAAGCAGTTCTTGTTACAACATATCCGAATTTGCAGACTGCTTTAATATAAGACATCTTAGCAATTGTTCCAATAGTTCCTAAAGTTATCCCTACTGCCTTACAAGACATTCTAAACCCTTGACTTCTACCCCATAATCCCTTGATATTCTTATAGAGCATTGTCATGCTTCCACCATCTAAATACATCATCTCCTCTTCTTCAATTTCTACATAGTTTCTTGGTAAATTCATTGTTAATTCCATAACATTCTCCTCCTTTTCTTTACCAAAATTTATATAAAATAGAGTTATGTATATACTCTACTTTATACCATATTAATTCTTAAAACTCAATAATTCTAATAGCCAATCTAAATAAGTTTCTTTCTCATAGACAATTCTCGCTACAACTGGCATTGATTTTATAACATCTATCTGAGATCCATCTGTCGAATGAAGCTGTTTATTGTCCAAAGACACAAGACACTTATATAACACAATATTTCCTTGTTCTGTTTCTTGTGTTAATGTTCCTGAATCTATCGAAACAAGTTTTCCATTTAGTGTTCCATATTTTTGTATATTGACTCCATTAATCGCAACCTTCACATCATTGTTAAGTTGTACCTTAGAGATATCAGTTGCCTGTATATAGGCTTCTACAATCATCTGATCATCTTTATTGGTACTAATTTCAGCAACTGTTTGTCCTTTTTGAATGGTCACACCTTCCTTGATTGTTGAAAGATAATGAACATAACCATCCTGTGATGCTTTCACTGTTGTAAGAGCATCCTGTGACTGATATGCTTTTAACTGTCCTTCTAGCTCAACTAAGGTAGACTGTAATGCTGTACGAGTATTCCCTGCTTCACTAATCAACTGAATCTTTGTTTGTTCTGCTTGTGAAGAACTTGTCTGAGTTAACTGATTGATTTCTTCTATTAGAGACTCTAGTTCAGATTGTTTTGTTTCTAGAGAAGAATTGAGTTCTTCCTTTTTGGCTTTATCTTCCTCTGTATCTTTCAGTTTATAAATTTGATCTTTTAGAGATTGAATTTCTTGTTCTTTCTTTGTTTTCTTTTCTTCTTTTTGTTTTATTGATTTTTGATTATTTTCTTTTGTCTGATTCTCATCCTCAAGAGAGGATATATAATATCTGACTTTCTCATAATATTCCTGTTCTATTCCTGAATTAGACATCTTATTCTGATGAATATTTAATGAATTGATATATTTATTAATAGCTGATATCTTATCCTTTGTATTTGATATTTGTTTTTGTAGAGCACTGTATTGTACCCCTTCACTCCCACTTGATATTTCAAATAAGATATCACCCTTTTTTACAAAAGTTCCTTCCTGAGAATTGAGTGAAGTGAGAACACCATCGGACAAAGCACTTATATAGATGTTATCAGTTGTCGTAATTGTTCCATTTGCTTCGACAATATAAGACTTGCTCATCCATGAACTCATCCAAATCGCAAATATAATCATAAAAAGAATAAAGAGAATAAACATTGTTAGAAACATGGGTGGTTTCTTATCAAAGAAAATACGTGAATCTTTCAGTTCTGATTTTTGATAAAGTTTCATAACTGCATCACCGGTCTAAAGAAGTCTGTAATGACATATTCCTCACTATCATGAATACAGACAGTATAACTTTCACCAGTACTTTCTAAATCATTTTCATAGAAATAAAGATCAAGTTTTGAATTCACAAAATTGATTTCTAAAGGATTCCCTTCATAATGAATATAAACACAATGAGGACAATCTACTTTTTCAACAATATCAAATTGATTTTTATATTGTCTATAATCATGAGCTTGAATCAACAAATCGTAATCAGTTGTAATATCCCCTTCTTCTGAAATGTTTGTTCCACAGAATTTAATAACTAACGGGCCAAAAGTTTGGACCTTTAAGATATCTAACCGATTGGCAAACTTATTGATTTGCTGATCTATATCTTCAAATGAAATTCCTCTCAGTTCTTTTTTCAGAACATTCTTTAAAACCAACTTTTTATTTTCTAAGACTTCTAACTTAGCCATAATTGATTTCCTCCTCATTTATTACTGTTTTATTGACTTTTAGCATTGTCATATTTTGTAAAGAAATCATCTTTGCATACTGACCATTCATTGCGATTAGTTCATCATGAGT
Source organism: Coprobacillus sp. (assembly GCF_984815275.1). Taxonomy (NCBI): domain Bacteria; kingdom Bacillati; phylum Bacillota; class Erysipelotrichia; order Erysipelotrichales; family Coprobacillaceae; genus Coprobacillus; species Coprobacillus sp. The sequence continues at coordinate 27,276 of NZ_CFJNYH010000020.1, read as the reverse complement.
TCCTTGCTCAATGATTCTGCCATTTTCAACAAAACAGATCAGATCACAATTGACTATCGTTGACAAACGATGTGCAATAATAAGTGTTGTTGTATTTTTAATCTTTTTAAACAGTAAATCATGTATCTTTCTTTCACTAAAAGAGTCAAGATGACTGGTTGCTTCATCAAAGATAAAGACTTGTGACTTGGAAAGAATAGCTCTTGCAATAGCTAATCTTTGCTTCTCACCACCAGATAAATTGCTTCCCCCTTCTTCTATGAACGCCCCATAACGATTAGGTAATTTTTCAATGAAGGAACTTGCTCCTGCCAGCTGACAGGCTGTCATAATTTCCTCATACTTTGCTTCTGGATTTCCTATTTTTAAATTATCTATGATTGTTCCAGTAAAAAGTTCTATATTCTGTGGAATATAAGCTATATTCCTTCTTAAGTATGCTTCATCTATATCATGAACATTACAACCGCTTATTGTCACTTTCCCCTCTTTAACATCCATAAACTTTAACAGAAGTTTAGCTATCGTACTCTTCCCTGCACCACTTTCTCCAACAAGTGCAACTCGTTTTCCACTAGGAATAGTGAGATTAAAATTCTTAATGACAGGTGGTCTTGAACCATAAGAAAACTGTACATTTTCAAAACAGATATCACCTAACAAATCAATATCATCAATCAGTTCTTCCCGATGTTCATCTTCTCTATCTAATGACATTAATTCATTCAGTCTTGTCATTGCAATATTCGCTTCCTGAAACGTTAACTGCAAAGATACTAAGCTTTGTATAGGCTCTGTAAAATATTGACTCAATGTCTGGAATACCAATAAGTCCCCAATACTCATTTTTCCATCTATGATAAACATTGCACCAATAGCCATAAATACCAATCCACCTAGTGAATTAATGAAACTCGAAATAACTCCCTGAACATTCTGTAATGTCCCTTCTTTATAACCCAACTTCAGCAATGATACAAAACGATTTTCTAATTTATGAATCTGCTGCATTTCATCATTTTGTGATTTAACCGTCTCTATGTTTTGCATAGATTCGATCAGATGACTATTCAATATGGCATTAGATTCCATTTGTTCATAATTCAATTTCTTATAAGGTTTCTTAAATACATAAATAAGAATAACATTAACAACAATCATCACAATCAATATCAAAAATAAACTTGAATTTAAATGAAACAAAATAACTCCTGTTATGAGTGACAAAACAATATCCAATATTAATGAAACAGATACTGTTGTAAAAATATCTTTAATTGTTAATGCATCTTGAAATCTGGTGATGATATCTCCTACTCTTCTCGATGCAAAAAACTCATAAGGTAAATGAATAATGTGGTTGTAATATCCCATTAACAATGGAATATCAACCTTTCTTGAAAGAAACAAGACAATCTGTTGCTTAAATGCTGATAATAAGTTTTGTGATAAAACAACCAATCCATATGCTAACAAAAATATGTAAAGTTTATTCTTTAATTGATAAGGAATAATTTCATCCATTAACACCTTAGAAAAAGTACTTGAGAGAATTCCTATAATACTTAAAACAAAGCTTGCCAGTATAATCGTTAAGAGCAATCTTTTTTGTGGTAATATTAATGCACAAAACAAATCAAACATCCCTTTATCCTTGTACTTCATCTTTTCAAATTCAGATGTAGGTATCATCATGATTAAAACGCCAGTATAGAGTTTCTGTATTTCCTCTCGTTTCAATTTTATATTTCCTTTCGCTGGATCAGAAACATAAAAGATACCATGACGAACTTTTTGAATGACTACAAAGTGATTCAACCCCTCTGTTGTATGAATTTGTGCAATAGCCGGATATGTCATATCATCTGTTATATCTTTCATCTCTGCACGAACTGCCTTGACTTGAAATTTGAGTTTTTCTAAACCATCAACAATACCTTTTACACTTGTACCATAAAGATCAGTTCCAATAACTTCTCTAATTTTCATTAAAGACATTTCCTGTTTATATACAAGTAATACAGTTGAAATAGCAGCTGCCGCACAATCTGATGCATCATGCTGCATTGTACATGGATATTTCTTAAACATATATTTAACTTCCTTCCTTTTTAACATCCCCAAAATTTAAATAGCCAACTCCAAAAGTATCTACACATATCAATCGCCTCCTTGTATTCAACATACAAAGAAATCTCTTTTCTAACGATTGATTTGTCATATCTGACGTTATTTTGTCATATTCAACAGTCTATGCATAAAAAAAGAAAGATGTTTTTATTCATCTTCCTTACCAATATCAATAACATTATTAAAAAAAACTTCAATAGATAGTCTCCCATTTTCTATCTGTATATCAATGTCGCCATTATATTTATTAGCAATATCTTTTATATTTTTAATACCAATACCATGATTAAATTTATCTTTCTTTGACGTCTTATTTTTTCTTATAAAGTTAATACACTCATCATCATTAACATCATTAACAATTTCTATAAGCAAGTCCTCTTGACTTCCCATAAAATTTAAAGTAATAATTTTTTCATCTTTCCCAACTTTCTTTTCTGCTTCAAATGCATTACTCAAAAGATTATAAACAACAGAATCCAAGTCTATGACATCAATTTTTATAAACCCCGTAACACTATATATCACTTTTAATTCTATATTCTCAGATTTCATATCTTCAATATATGAATTCACAATAGCTGAAATATGACTGTGTGAACATTGGAAAACTTGTTCCTTTTGCATAGTCATTTTTAATTTTTGAATGTAAGAATGTAATTCATTATATGACTTTTGACTTTCCAATTGTGATATAACTCTAAAGTGCCCTTGTATATCATGTTTGAACTTTCTTAAGTGTTCATAATTCTTTACTGTATCAATAAAATAACGTTCTTGCATATTTAAAAGTTCATTTTTTAATTGATTTTGTTTCTTCAATCCATCTTTTTCCTTATAATTTTTCACAAAAACAAAGACACTTATTAAACTACATATAATTGAAAAGTAAGAGACACATAATATTGATATTCTTAACCGTATAGGTATTTCATTCTCCAAATAATTGACAAGCGTTAAAGGCAAAATCCCAGCACATATTCCTAAGATTATATTCATATAAATATAGGAAGGAATATCAGACAAATGGATAACAAATTTTAAATGCTCTCGTACATATTTTATAAAGAAAGAGACACCAATGACAACAAATGCACAACATATACTATATAAATCAATTTGTCTATTGTTATTCATGATTTCATAGGGAAATAAAGATAAAGCCAAATATTGTTGAATAATCATAATTATACATACCACTGATAAAACTATAACACTTCTATGTATTATATATGTTTGTGACATCATAAATAAGAGAAGAATTGGTAAAATAAATGCCAATGTTATATGCGTATAATGTTCTAATGTAAATATACAAATTGCAATCAAAAGAAAACTCATATATATTTTTTTTATTTCCTTTAATCTTTTCTCCAAATAATGAATAACCTAAAAAAAGATATAAACAACAATCAATTAATTGCATGATACTCCAAGATAAATTAGCCATTTCTACACCTATCTTTCCTATAATGAATATACTTTTGAGAGACTTCATTAGTATACTTTCTTGAAACAGATAAATACAAAAGACCATTTTTCCTTTTTAATTCAACACTTCCATATGAACATTTCTGAACATGATCAAAATTAACAATATACGATTGATGAATCCTTGAAAATTGTTTATATGGAGATAAGATTTTCTCCACTTTATTTAACAAAATTCTAAAAACCTTCTCATTTCCTTGTCTATCATAAAAATAGCAATATCCTCCAGACGAATGAATATAAGCGACATTAAAAATATCTATACTTTCTCCAGTAATATTGATTAACTGATGTGATTTATATTCATGCATAATTGTATTTAAATGCTTTTCTAATCTATTCATCTCATCTTTTGGAACAAAGCCATATACATTTCTACCTACAGACTCTATTGCCATATCTCTATGACTTGTCAAAAAAATAATCTTGGAATTTAGTCTTTCCATACATATTTTATCTTTAACTGCTATTCCATTCATAATTTTCATTTCAATATCTAAAATGACAATATCAAAAATCTCATCTGACTCCAATAAATACATGCCATCAGCAAAGAAATAATAAAGGACTGTAATATGCTGTCTAGAAAAAAACAATTTTAAAAAATCATGCACTTTTTCACACATGTATTGATCATCATCACAAATTGCCACTTTAATTATGCCCATCTTCAACACCCCTATGTGAATATTATATCATAGTTTCCATAATTTAGGAATCTTGTCGAAATAACAACAACATTATAAAAAATCAATTAAAATGCTATTTAAATAATTCATTCCTAAAGATGTAGTTTTGATATATCCATCTTTAATTTCAAGCATCTTTAACTTAAGATATTTTTGAATAGGTTCTTGATACTTTATCAGAAAATCAATATCAAACATCTGATTTACTTCATTAATTTCAAGTCCTTCAATTAATCTTAATCCCATCATTATTTTTTCAAACAATTCATCTGCTGGTTCAAGTATGATATCTTCACTCAGATACTGATGATTAAGATATTGAGTAAGACTTTTTGTATTTTCTAAACGGTGATGCTGAATCAAAGAATGGGCAGATAATCCTATTCCATCATAATCTTCATAATGCCAATAAACAAGATTATGTAATGATGGTTTATATTTATAGTAGTTACTGACTTCATAATGAATCATTCCCTTAGTTTCAAGATAACGATTAATTTCCTGATACCATTTCGCATCCTCTTCATCATCTAAAGGTTGATAGTTTTGATTTTTTAAAAGAGTATGCTCCTCTAAAATTAATGAGTAAATAGAAACATGAGAAGCATCTAAAGAATTAACTATATCAATATCTTTATAAACATCTTTTAAAGTTTGATTTGGTAGACCATACATCAAATCAACATTAATATCTGTTATCCCTTTCGCTTGCGCTTGTTGAATAACCTCAATGGTTTCTAAAGATGTATGAACTCTGTTGATAGCTCCCAATAATTTATCTTGAAAAGTTTGAACACCAACACTTAATCTATTAATAGAATTGTTTACAAACAAATCTATTTTTTCTTGATCCATAGATTCAGGATTCACTTCAATAGTGAATTCTTTCACGCATTTGGTAAAAGGTGACAAAATATCAAATAACTTTTGAAGTTGTAATAAATTTAACGAACTAGGTGTACCACCACCTATATAAACCGTATCATAATTACCACTTATTTGTTTATGCTGAATTTCGTAAACCAAAGCATCAAGATATTTTTCTACCCACTCAGTTTTATAAAAAACCTTACAAAAATCGCAATATGCACAGATGTGATCACAAAATGGAATATGAACATATAATGATTTCATTATAAGCCAAATTCCTTCGCCAATCCACCTAATGATGTCTCTTTATACGCACTTGATAAATCTTTTCCAGTTTCTTTCATAACACGAACAATTGCATCAAAAGAGACTTTATTTTTACGTAGATATCCCAATTGTTTAGCCAACATAGCCGCATCTAGAGCTCGAAGTGACCCATAGCCATTTCTTTCAATACATGGAATTTGAACATAGCCACCAACAGGATCGCATGTTAAACCTAAATTGTGTTCCAATCCCATTTCTGCTGCATATTCGATTAATGAATTGTTTAATTCATAAATCCACGCCATCGTTGCAGCTGCCATTGCACAAGCTGAACCAACCTCTGCCTGACATCCACCATCAGCTCCAGAAATTGTAGCATTGGTTTTCACAACATTCCCAAAAATTCCTCCAACTGCTAATGCTTTAATAAGGTCTTTCTTTTCTATATGTAATTGCTTATAACAATAATATAAGATAGCTGGCATAATTCCACTTGCACCACATGTTGGAGCCGTCACAATTTGTCCACCATCAGCATTTTCTTCTGCAACAGCATAGGCATAACTTGAAATAAACAATCTCTCACGGTCAGCCTCACGGCGTGTATTTTGAGCTTGTTGAAACATTGATTTTGCAACTCTTTTGAGTTTCAGTTTTCCTTGAATCGTTCCTTCTTTTTTTAAGCCACTTTCAACACTTTGAAACATTGCATCTAATATTTTATAAAGAAATTCTACAAAAGAATCATCTTCATTTTCTAACACATAATCATACAACGAAATGCCTTGTTCTTCTACATATTTTAAGATTTGATCCATGTTTTTTTGTTTGTATACTTCTTTAGGCTTTTCTTCCATATCACCTTTAAAAAGTATTGAACCACCACCAATTGAATAAACTTCAATTGCTTTTATTTCTTGATCCTTTTGATCAAAAATATGAACAATCATTCCATTAGGATGATACGACAAAGCATCACTCTTAAATGAAAAGGTAACAGGAATAGGTGAAAATGTCTTTTCAATAATATAGTCTGTTAAATGCCCTTTACCTGTTAATGCTAACGAACCATGTAAATCAACATGAAAACGCAAGGCATCAGGGAACAATTCTAAAATACGTTTTGCAGCACGTTGTGGCCCCATTGTATGTGACGATGAAGGTCCTACTCCTATTTTATATAATTCTCTTAATGATTCCATTTATTGTCCTCCAATTCTAATGAGAAAAAGTTCTAATCCTCTAAATCTATCAATTTTACCTGTCTTTATATTCACATCAAGTTGTGAAAGTTCATCTAATTTCTGCAATAATTCTTGAATATCATAATCTTTTCCATCTTGACGCACATATTTTAATCGATATGGATTTAACGATAACATTTTTGCTATTTCTTGATCATTATACCCTTTTCGGTCTAATAACTTCACTTGATATAATAAACGTAAAGAATTAGCTATCAAAACAATCAATTTAATAGGTTCTTCATTGTTCATCATTAAATCTTTATATATTTGAATACTTTTCCCTGTTTCTTTATTTAAAATAGCTTTGGTTAATTCAAAAACATTCTCTTCTACTTGCTTTGCAACCATAATATCAATAGTTTCTCTTGTAATATGTTGAGAATATAAACACAACTTATTAACCTCTTGAGAAATCTCCAATAAATCATTTGGCATTCTCGATAACAGAAGTTCTAAAGCATCATCATCTATTTCACATCCACGTTTTTTAATTGCCTGATGAGTTGTTTTAAAAAGCTGATGGTGATCAAGTTTTCCAACCTCAATAAATCGTAAATCTTTTCTTAACTTCTTAACAATCTTTTTTCTTTCATCAAAGTTCTTTTGATCATGATAAATAACAAAGATGGTTGTTGGATTCTCTTTAGATAAATAATCCATTAACATTTGAATATCTTCCTCATTAACATCCTTTTGCTTTTGAGTTGTTAAAAACAATGGATTTTTCATAATAATCATTTTGTATTCAGTTAGAAAAGGTGGGGTTAAAGCATCTTCAATCATTTCTGAAATAGATGTCTCATGACACCAATATGTTATCACATTCATATCTTCCTCATGAATACGATATTGTTTTTTTAAAGCAGCTAATTTTTGTTCCATTAGCATCTTTTCTTCACCATAAATAACACAATTCATTTAACCACCTCACCTTTATCATTATACATGAATCACTTCAAAATGTAACGTGATTTTCCATAAAATCGTATATGAAACATTCCATCTTCATCAGTTCTTAAAATTGTTATTTGTTTACGTTTTAATCTTTCTATAACTTCTGATGATGGATGATGATACATATTATTTTTCCTAACTCCAATCATAGCAATGTCAGGTTGTATCATTTGTAATAAAGAGGCAGAAGTTGCTGTTTTGCTTCCATGATGAGATATTTTTAAAATATCCACATTTAAATTTCGATATTGTTTCCTTAAATCTTCTTCAACCTGTGATGAAGCATCTCCTGTGAATAGAATACGATTTTCAAACAACTCAACAAGCATAATCAATGATTGATCATTATTATCAAAATAAATTTTATTGCTCTTGAACATCTTGACTTTCATACATCCGATTATTCTTTCTTCTTCATATCGATCAATTACCTGGTCAACATGAAAATGTTCTATCAGTGACTCTAAAGCTCCACAATGATCGAAATCACTATGTGATATATAAACATAGTCAAGTTTCTGAATTCCGATAGACTTCAAATAAGGAATAATTGTCTGAGTTGCTAAATCGTAATCTTTATTCCCGCCTGTATCAATGAGAATATTCCCTTGATTCATAGGCAAACGAATCAAAGTGCAATCACCCTGTCCTACATCAATCATAGTCACTTCTGCATATAATTTATATTGACTATAAAATGAAAAAGTCACTAGCAAAGCAATCATAATAGAAATATTTATTTGTATAGATTTGTGCTGCTCTATTCTATACAGAATCATAAAATAGAGAATATAATACATGATGATGAAAGAAAATGATGGTTTTGAAAAAACAATAAATTGATTTATACGCTCTACAAATATCATAATACTTTGTAACCATTGAATACATAGTGAAAGTGGTAACAAGAAGACTGGTATTATAATTGATAAACAACAAAAACAATAAAATGCCTCTATAAAAGGCGTTAAGATATTTCCCACAACAAAAGCAACAAGAGGAATCTGATAATTTAGAGTTAGGATAATTGGTAAACCAGACAAATAAATCATCAATGCAGAAGACTTTATGTGTTTAGTTACTAAAACAATAAAGTAAATAAAATATGAAAATATAAATGAAATATTATAAATGATATATGGATTATAAAGCAAGGAAACAATTACAAGCAAAGAAAGAACATCCAATTGATTCAACCATTTTTTCATAATTTCATATAGAACCATAACAAAAAAAGCACGATACAAAGAAATATTTATAGGAATTGAAAAAACATAAATTCCTATAAAAACATAGGCTAGCCATTTGGCATACTTTTGATGAACACATATTCCTAAACCCTTTTTTAACATCATATATAAAATATGAACATGCATTCCTGATAAGGCAAACAAATGAATTAATGACAGTTGAGAAAGCTGTTGATATTCATTTTGAATATCTTCCGTTCTTTCTCCCAATAAAAATAATCTTTGATAATTAGACACATCTTTTTCAGACGATAAATGATCTTCAATCCATTGGTACAAAGAATATGTTGAATTCTTAACAGAAAGTTGTTTTAGCTTTCCTTTATAAAATATTTTTTGACTATATAAATAAAGTTTTTCATTAAAGGCATTATCATTAGTATTTTCACTCATATCTAATATCTTAAAAGTAAATTGAACTGTATCACCATAGCGAATATCTTCTTCATGATAGAGTTTCATGACCCCCTCATGAAATCTTACGTAACAGTATTTGTCACTCGTTTTGATAACTTGTCCAGTTATACTATGAGGTAGTTCTTGAATACCATCTCTAGGAATAACAACAATAATTGATAGTAGAATTGCCACAATAACATATCGAATCCCAAATCTTTTATATAAATAAAACATAAAACCAAATAAAAATAAGAATGACAACTCATGATAATAAACACCAATTACCACCAACAGACAACTGACAGCATAATAAAAGATATGATATCTTATAAGCATAATAGATCTCTCAATCTCAAATAAGTTTTCTCACCAATTCCTTTAACTTTCATAATATCTTCAATTGTATAAAAAGGTTGTTCCTTTCGATAATCAATAATTTTCTGTGCAGTTTTTTCACCAATTCCACTTAGTGTCATCAATTGTTCTTGTGTCGCATGATTAAGTGAGATAGATTCTTTTTGGATACTTGGCAAATAGAGTCGTGATTCATCTACAACTGATAAATTTAATGACAAAGCTGATAAATTAGCTTGTTGTGTCACACCTACCTCATCAACAATATCTCGAATCGTTTTTTCACCATCATATTCATATTTTCCTTCTTTTAAAAATTCTCCTTCCAAAATAACATAGGAATGACTTTCTTGAGTTTCTATAATCTTTTCCGGCTTTTGAAAATCATAAGCAACTGAACATAAAAACAAAATAATAAAACCACATATTTGATATTTCTTCTTCATCCTATCCTCCTTTAAAATGTCATACATCAGTATGTAAAAAAAGAATGACATTGATTATTCTACAATGTTATTCTCTAGATTATTCCACCAACTATATGACCCTTGTTTTGAACTCTTCATAATTTAAATCATTCATAACAAGATAAATCGCTAATTCAAGTTGAGTATATGTACAATGTAATATCCTATGAATAGGATTAACACTATATTTCATTTTTATCAATTTCTGAACAATCTTCAACATTTCTCCTCTTCTTTTCTGCCTTGTCTTTTTCCTCTGTTGAGTTCTGTTTTCATCCATAATCTATCTTGCTAAATTCTTTATATAAGAAATACTCCTTCTTCATTAAATACTCTTATATATGTCTATCGCCCCCCCTGTCACATCACTTTCCTGTTTTCCTTCACGACTTTTCTCATTATCAAATAATATCCTAAGATTATCCTTCATAGTTATATCAACAATAAATTTCTTGTATAAAAAAAGAGACCTAAGTCTCTGAATCTCTTGAAATATGAAAATGCTGATAAGCTAATTCTGTAACAACTCTTCCTCTTGGTGTTCTTTTAATGAGACCAGTTTGTAATAAATATGGTTCATAGACATCCTCAAGTGTCATAGGTTCCTCACCAATACTTGCAGCCACAGATTCCAATCCAACTGGTCCTCCTCTAAAACGATGAATAATTCCTAAAATATATTTATGGTCAACATCATCCAGCCCTAATTCATCAACTTTTAATCTTTGCAACGCTTCCACTGTTCGGGCTTTAGTGATGATATCATCACCATTGTACTGTGCAAAATCACGTACTCGTCTAAATAAACGATTTGCAATTCTTGGAGTTCCTCTTGAACGTTTTGCCAGTTCACTTTGAGCTTCTAAATCCATATCCATATGATAAACACGACTTGTACGATTAATAATCTGAGTTAATTCATCTTCATTATAATACTCCAATTTTGAAACAATCCCAAATCGGTCCCTTAATGGCGCAGATAAATCTCCTGCTCTTGTCGTAGCCCCAACAAGTGTAAAAGGTGGTAAATCAATACGTATAGACCTTGTTGAAGCTTCTTTACCAATAACAACATCCACACAAAAATCTTCCATTGCTGGATATAATATTTCTTCAACAACCTTGTTCAAACGATGAATTTCATCTATAAACAAAACATCACCTGGCTCTAATGAAGTCAATATAGCTACCAAATCACCAGTTTTCTCTATACTTGGCCCTGTTGTTGTTTTTAAATGAGTACCCATCTCATTTGCGATAATCATTGACATTGTTGTCTTTCCAAGTCCAGGTGGTCCATATAACAAAACATGGTCTAGAGTTTCATCTCTTAGTTTTGCAGCACCAACAAAAACTTTCAGATTGCTCTTCAAATGACTTTGTCCAACATATTCATCAAACGACTGAGGACGAAGTTGATTTTCTTCATCTTCATTATGTGATTTCACATCTAAGACATCACGTTCATAATCCATAATTATCCCCCCTATCCTTTAACAAGCAAATTTAAAGCTTTCTTAACATAACCATTTGTATCTAAGTGTTCTTGTGACAAAGTATTCATAACTTTATCAACTTCTTGACGCTTATATCCTAATGCTATCAAAACTTCAATAGCTTCATCAAACTCTACAGATGTCAATATCATTTCACTAATAACACCATTAAACTTTCCTTGTAAATCTAAAATAATCTGTTGTGCTGCTTTCGGTCCTATGCCAGGAATTTTCTTGAGATAAACAATATTCTTAGATTCAATCGCCTGGATAATTGCATTCACATCTCCAGTGGCCAAAATACCAATAGCCGTTTTACACCCGATACCTTTAACCATAATTAATTTCAAGAATAAATCCTTCTCTTCTTTAGACAAAAAGCCAAATAGTAAAATACCATCTTCTTTCACTTGCTGATATACATACACCAATGTTTCTTTACCTTTTGTAAATTGATATGGATTAGAAACATATATTAAATAACCAATTCCTTGATTATCAACAACGATATGATCTCTTGCCATATCAACAATAATACCTTTAATATAACTATACATACAAGACTCCTATTTCTTAACATTTGCATCTATTATAACACAGAAATTAGCGGATACAAAAAAATGAGAAACATTTTCTCATTTTTTATATAAACAAACATAATAAAATAGGTAAAAACATTGCTGGAATATAATTCATCAATTTTATTTTTGTAATCCCTAATAAATTCAAGCCTGTTGCAATAATAACCAATGACCCAACACAAGTCATTTCGTTAATAACACTTGTTGTCAAAAGTGGTGCGGCAAGTGAAGCTAACAAAGTTAATCCTCCTTGATAAACAAGAACAACTGCAGCTGATAACATAACACCAATCCCAAGTGTTGAAGCAAAAATCATTGATGAACAAAAATCTAACGTTGATTTTGTATATAACATTGTATTATCATTCATTAATCCAGCATTTAAACAACCTACAATTGTCATTGAACCTACACAAAACAATAAACTCGATGTAATTAATCCCTCAGCTATTGAATGTTTTTGTCCTTCTTTTTTCTTCATATATTTCTTTTCTAAACGATTTACAAATTCTGTAATACGTCTATCAATATCAATGCTTTCCCCTATCACAACACCAATAACCATTGATATAATCATAATCAATGTATTTTCACCCTTGAAAGCGCCTTGTACACCAATAAAAAGAGTACACAAACCCAACGCCCTCATCATTTGTTGTGAAATTCGCTCTGGAATACCTTTATTCACAACTAACCTAATGAAACTGCCTCCTATAACAGTCATTGTATTAATAAGTGTTCCTAACATAATAGCTTCACCCTCTTATTATTCGTAAAAATCAAATTCAAAATCAAGAATTCGAATGGTATCACCTTGTTGAACACCAGCAACACGCAAAGCATCATCCAAACCAATATTACGCATTTTCTGAGCAAAACGTTTGATCCCATCATCGCTATTTAATGCAGCCATTTGAACAATTCTTTCGACTTTTTCACCAGAAACTTCCCAAACACCATTTCCTTCATTGAAAATTTCGAAACCAATTTCATCATCACTCTCATATTTATACAGAACACTATTTTCAACTTCCTCTTCTTCTGTAGCAAATGATGGCGTTTTATCTAATAAATCTGCAATAGCATAAAGTGGCATATCTACGCCTTCTTGAATCAAAGCAATAACTGGAAAAACTGGAATATCATCTCCTAATTTTTCTTTAAAGATTTTCAAATTCTCTTCAGCACCAACCTCATCCATCTTATTAGCAATAATCACTTGAGGTCTTTCCAACAAACGATATTTATAATCACCTAACTCTTTATTAATTGCCAGATAATCTTCGTAGGGATCACGTCCTTCAGTTCCACCCATATCAATAATATGAACAATAACTCGGCATCTTTCAATATGTCTTAAAAACTGATGACCTAAACCTTTACCTTGGCTAGCCCCTTCAATTAAACCAGGTAAATCAGCCATAACAAATGATCTTCCATCTTTTGCTTGAACAACACCTAAATTAGGAACAATTGTTGTAAAATGATAATCAGCAATTTCAGGTTTAGCACGTGTAACAACTGATAGGAAAGTTGATTTCCCAACTGAAGGAAATCCTACCAAGCCAACATCAGCCAATAACTTTAACTCACAAGTCAAATTATATTTAATTCCTGGTTCCCCACGTTCACAAATTGTTGGGGCAGGATTGCGGCTTGTCGCAAAACGGGTATTCCCACGTCCACCACGTCCACCTTTAGCAATAACAGCACGCTGTTTGTCTTCAGTTAAATCAGCCAATATTTTTCCAGTATCTTCATCGTAAATAACAGTTCCAACTGGGACTTTCAAAATCATATCACTAGCATCAGCACCATGCATCTTTTTCGCCATACCATTTCCACCATTACGTGCTTTATACTCACGATGATAACGAAAATCTAACAATGTTGACAAGGATGTTGTTGCTTCAAAAATGATACTTCCACCTTTTCCACCATCTCCACCAGATGGACCACCTTTCGGAACATGAGCTTCACGTCTAAATGCAACAACTCCATCTCCACCTTTACCAGCTTCGACATAAATCTTAACTTTATCAATAAATTTCATTTCTTCACCTTCTCTCATATTTATTCAAAAAAAGAACCCCATTACAAGGGGTTCCCCATTAAGCAGCTGGATAAACTGAAACTTTAGTTCTTGTTCTTCCGTCTCTTTCGAATTTAACAACACCATCTACTTTAGCAAATAATGTGTCATCTCCACCTTTACCAACATTTACACCTGGATGAATTTTCGTTCCTCTTTGTCTGTAAATGATTGAACCTGCTGTACAGAATTGTCCATCAGATAATTTAGCCCCTAATCTTTTTGAGTGAGAGTCACGACCATTCTTAGTTGACCCAACACCTTTTTTAGAAGCGAATAACTGTAAATCTAATTTGAACATCATGGTTTATACCTCCATCTTCGTGATTTTCATGTATTTTGCATAAGATTCCTCTATTGTCTCAAGGATTGTCACAAATGTCTCTAGTACCACTTGTATATCTTTTTGACTTTTCAGAACCTCAATATGAACATAACCTTTTTGAATATCAAGATTTCCTAATTGATCTTTAAGGAAATGATTCTTAACTAATGCATTTGCAATTCCAACACAAGCCGTACTTACTCCTGCACAAACCAAATCTTTTCCATGTTCTGCACTATTGGCATGACCAGAAACCTCAATATCTAAGATTTGTTGATTTTTTTCTTTGATAACGACCTGTATCATTACTCTGCAGTAGCTTCTTCAGTTTTCTTAGCAGCAGCTTTTCTAGCAGTTTTTTTAATATCTTCAATAACTAATTTTGTATAAGGTTGTCTATGCCCTTGTTTCTTATGATAATGTTTTTTAGGATTATATTTGAAAATAACAACTTTCTTTTCTTTACCTTGTTTTTCAACTTTAGCTGTAACAGTCGCACCTTTAATATAAGGATTACCGATTTTAGCAGTCTTATCACCAATGAATAAAACTTTATCTAATACAACTTGTTCTCCTTCAGCAACATCTAATTTTTCTACAAAAATAGTATCTCCAACTTCAACTTTTAATTGTTTTCCACCAGTTTCAATAATTGCGTACATGATGTACCTCCTTCTTTATAAATGATCTCAGACTCGCCAACCAAGGCAGCTTTGCTTTAACACCTTTTATGTGCGGTTGTAGCTAGAGGTCTACAACATTAGTATATTAGCATTTTCCGTTCTATTCGTCAACATTTTTCTAAATATTTTGTATTGTTTGCCATTTATGCAAGATTTCAACTTTTAGTTCACTTCTTACATATTGACTCTTGTAACCATCTGAAGACACCTTTAATCTAAGCAAATTCAGGATTTATTTATTCCTTGGATGAGCATGATCATAAACTTCTTTTAAATGCTGATTTGTGACATGTGTATAAATCTGGGTTGTTGACAAATTAGAATGTCCCAATAATTCCTGCACAACTCGAATATCCACTCCTTGTTCAAGCAGATGAGTTGCAAAAGAATGTCTGAATGTATGTGGATGAACTTTTTTTGTAGCATCATACCTTTGTGTTACACGATTAACAATATCCTCGATTCCTCGATTTGTCATTTTCGCACCATTCTTATTAACAAAAACAAATTGATGTTCTAGATGTTTCACCGCCATCAATTCAGGACGGTCCTCTTCAATATAAGTTTTTAACCAATCAGCAGCATAATCATGAAATGGTACATAACGGTCTTTGTTCCCTTTTCCATGAATCAA
Organism: Coprobacillus sp.; assembly: GCF_984815275.1. NCBI lineage: Bacteria > Bacillati > Bacillota > Erysipelotrichia > Erysipelotrichales > Coprobacillaceae > Coprobacillus > Coprobacillus sp. The sequence goes on along the minus strand of NZ_CFJNYH010000020.1, from coordinate 11,347 downwards.
TAACAGCTGTCTTTCAAAATCAATCTGTGACAATGTTAATTCAACAACTTCAGAACAACGCAATCCAGATGCATACATAAGTTCCAGCAATGCCTTGTTGCGTCTACCAAGTAAAGTCTGAGTATCTATACTGTCTAATAAATCCATCATCTCATCAATATATAAAAAATCAGGATTTCTGAGTGGTTGTTTCAATGAATCAATTAAAAGAAATGGATTGTCATCGATATATCCCTGAGTTTGTAAATAACGATAGAGTCCTCTTAAACTACTCATCTTATGATTGATTGTCTTTGGAGATAGGTTTTCACTATGCAGCTGTGCCAGATACCCTCTTAAGAAAGGATATCTAACATCTTTAAAATCACAAATATTTTCTTTATTGAGATAAACAATAAAATGTTCAATTTCTCTTTTATATCCATCAATTGTTAATGATGAATAATTCTTTTGGTATTTAAGAACATCCAGATATTCCTGAACGTATTTATCAAATTGATTCATCTTTTAAGAATTCCTTCATTTTCTTAATAGCACGTGTTGCATAGGCATCTTTACGTTCTTTCTTCTTAACACGTATTGCCAAATCAGGCAATATACCAAAATTAGCTTTCATGGGCTGAAAATTCGTTTCATCACCATGTGTAATATAATAAGCAAGAGAGCCCATAACCGTTTCCCTTGGGAACACTAATAACTCCTGATTATGTAAGTAGCGAACCATATTCATACCAGCTACCATACCGCTTTGGGCAGATTCCACATAACCTTCAACGCCAGTCATTTGTCCAGCAAAAAATAAATCTTCTCGCTCAATAAATTGATAGGTCGGCTTTAAATAACGTGGTGAACAAATAAAACAATTTCTATGCATAACTCCATAACGAACAATTTTCGCATTTTCCAATCCTGGAATCATATGAATAATTCGATCTTGCTCTGGCCATTTTAAGTGGGTTTGAAACCCCACTATATTATAAAGCGTTCCAACAGCATTGTCTTGTCTCAACTGTACAACAGCATGTGATCTTTTCCCACCATCTTTTTCTAATCCGACCGGCTTCATTGGACCAAAAAGCAATGTCTGTTTTCCACGTCTTGCCATTTCTTCAAAAGGCATACAACCTTCAAAAAACTTTTCTTCATAATCTTTTGGTTTCACAACCTCCGCATTCATCAATGCATCATAAAAAAGATCAAATTGTTCTTCTGTCATTGGACAATTAATATACTCAGCATCACCCTTATCATATCTTGATTTATAATAGGCAATCTCAAAATTAATACTTTCTTTTGTCACAATCGGTGCAGCAGCATCATAAAAATAAAAATAATCCTCATTCAATAAATCTTGAATACTTCTTGATAAAGGTTCACTTGTTAATGGTCCCGATGCAATAATAGTCGGTCCCAAAGGAATACTGTGAACTTCTTCATGAATCACTTCAACCAGTGGATGTGTTGATATGTATTCTGTAACAGCCTTTGAAAAACCAATACGATCAACTGCTAAAGACCCTCCTGCAGGAACTCTATGTTCTTCTGCAAATTTCATAATGATGCTTTCATTCATCCGCATTTCTTCTTTTAAAACACCAACAGCATTCCCTAACCCATCAGCACGTAATGAGTTTGAGCAAACAAGTTCAGCAAAATACTCACTCTCATGTGCGTCAGTCATTTTGACTGGACGCATTTCATACAAACGTACAGGAATACCCTGTTTAATCAATTGATGCACTGCTTCAACTCCAGCCAAACCAGCTCCTATGACATTTACTTTTTCCATTTCATTAGCCCTCTTTCCAATGAAAAAGTCCCTTGTGGGACTTTTTACTTAATGATTGTTTTGCATTTAGGATAAGCAGAACATGCCTTGAATTCGCCAAAACGTCCTCTCTTAATGACAACTGGACTTCCACAATTTGGACAAACTTCATCTGTCACTTGTGGTTCTGCTTTCTTTTTCTCATTTTTAATGTATTTACATTCAGGATAATTAGAACATGCTTCAAACTGCCCAAAACGCCCCTTCTTATAAATCATCTTACTTCCACATTTTGGACAATCTTCACCAGTATATTGAATATCTTCTGGTTCCTTTTTCACATACTTACAAGTCGGATAATTAGAACACGCTACAAAATCTCCATACTTTCCTTTTCTAATGACCAGATCTCCTCCACATTCAGGACATGTTTCACCAGTTTTTTCAGGTTGAATTTGTTCCATATTTTCATAAGCATTTTCTAACAAAGGTTCAAACTTATCTTCAAAAGTCGTTAAAGCATGCACATAGTCATCTTCACCTTCTGCAATTTCATCCAGTTCTTTTTCCATTTGAGCAGTATACTCAACATTAATAATACTTTCAAAGAATTGAACCAGCTTTTCATTCGTAAGAAGTCCCGAATCAGTTGGTTTAAACGCTTTATCAACAGTATCCACATATCGTCTCGTTACAATAGTATCAATAATACTTGCATAAGTACTTGGACGACCAATCCCTAATTCCTCTAATTCTTTAATCAATTTTGCTTCAGTGTAACGAGCTGGCGGTTTTGTAAAGTGTTGTGACTTTTGAATATCTTTACTCAGTAATTTTTCTTCAACTGTCACTACTGGTAATATTTCATCACTTTGTTTCTCATATGCTCCATACACTCTTAAATACCCATCAAACTGAATAACTGATCCACTAGCCTTAAACTCATATCCATTATTATCTAATGACAAAGTTGTTGAATTCAATTTTGCTGGAGCCATTAACGAAGCAACTGCACGCGCATAAATAAGTGCATATAATTTATATTCTTCTGGCTTTAAATACTCCTTAAGACTCTCAGGTGTACGCATAACACTGGTTGGACGAATTCCCTCATGAGCATCTTGAACATTCTCAGTTTTTTTAGAAACCTTTACACTACCAACGTAATCTTTTCCGTATTTCTCTTCAATATATGGTTTCGCTTCTCCAATAAAAGCATCCGACAAACGAATAGAGTCAGTTCTCATGTACGTAATCAAACCTACTGTCTCTTCTCCAATATCAATTCCCTCATATAATTTTTGAGCAATCATCATTGTACGTTTGGCTTTAAAATTCAACTTAGAAGATGCTTCCTGTTGAAGTGTAGATGTAATAAACGGTGGCTTTGAACTACGCTTCTTCTGTGTTTTCTTAACATCTGAAACAATGAATTGCTTATCTAAAGATTCAAATACACGCTGAGTATCTTCAGCATTTTTTAATTCAATCTTTTTATTTTGATACTTAGCAAGTTCGGCTTCAAAAGCAATATCATCTTTCTCAAAGCTTGCTTTGACTCTCCAATATTCCTCTGGAATAAAATCTTCAATCTCTTTTTCTCTTTCGCAAATCAAACGTAAAGCCACTGATTGAACACGTCCAGCTGATTTTGATTTGATCTTCTTTTGTAATAACTTAGATAACTTAAATCCAATAATTCTATCTAAAACACGTCTTGTCTCCTGAGATTTTACAAGATTTTGATCAATCTGACGAGGATTATTTAAAGCAGCAACAACTGCATCATGAGTCACCTCGTTGAAAACAACACGATTTGTTAAGTTTGTATCTAATCCTAATTCATCTGCTAAATGCCAAGAAATAGCCTCTCCCTCACGGTCAGGATCGGTTGCCAGATAAACATAATCCGCTTCTTTCACACATTTCTTTAAATCTTTTACGACATCTTTCTTATCTTTATTAATAACATAATTTGGTTTAAAGTTATCTTCTATATCTATACCTAAGCCACCTTTACCAGTTGTTGCTAAGTCTCTAATATGCCCCTTTGATGAAGTCACCACATAATCAGAACCTAGATATTTTTCAATTGTTTTTGATTTTGATGGTGATTCCACAATCACTAAATTCTTACCCATAGCTTACCTCCTACGTTTTTTCTATTATTAGTTTTTTTTTCCATTTTGTCAACCCAAATCTTCATCTTCAATGATATCAAGAACATTTGTAACCATTTTTGCCCCTTGTTTAATCAATTCATTACAACCATTATAATCATCATAACGGCCTGGTATACAATAAACTTCTTTACCTTGTTCCAAAGCATAGCCAGCAGTAATCATAGTTCCACTTTTTTGACGTGCTTGTGTTACCAAAAGACTGTTTGATAGTCCTGATATAATTCGATTACGAAATGGGAACAGCTTACGTTTTGGTGCTGTCATAAAAGGATATTCACTCATTATCAAATGATGCAACTTTAATTCATCATAGAGTATCCGATTTTCTCTTGGATAGCAATACTCTATTCCTGTCCCCAAAACAGCAATCGTTTTACCATTCTTATTGATAGTACTTTGATGTGCAATTGTATCCACACCCCGTGCCATACCACTAACAATAATATAATCCTGTTCAATCAACTGTTTAACAAAATCCTGAGTAGCACGTTTACCATAATCATCCACTTCACGCATTCCAACAACACCAATACATTTTTCTTTCACTAAGGATAAATCTCCATAATAATACAAGACAAATGGTGGACAATTAATTAACTTTAATTGTTCAGGATAGTCATGACTAAAGAGTGTTGTATATTGAGATTTCAACTTTTTCTTCAATTCACATCGCAATTTTTCATCCACCTGTTCTTTACGCATCAAAGCATTATATATGCTTTGAAAATCACCTTCATACTTTAACGAAAAATACAATACTAATTCTTCCATAATAACCCTCCTACTTCTATATTCATCTTTTTTATGCCATTTTTCTTTTTTTATTTTAAAAAAGTTTTATTTTTTTAAAAAAGATGACTTTCAAGCAAGAGAAAACACTTAAACCTCAAGTTCAAGTGCTAATTGTTCATTCAATATATCAATAACAGGTTGAAAAGAACGACGATGTATTGGCGTCACGCCATACATTTTTAGTAATTCCTTATGTTGTTTTGTAGGATATCCCTTATGTTGAGCAAAACCATATTCAGGATATTGCAAATCATATTTTTTCATAATTCTATCCCTTGTCACTTTTGCCAATATACTGGCAGCACCAATACTCATAGAAAGACTATCACCCTTAATAATTGCATTATGGGCAATTTCATCACCTAATGGCATTGCATCAGACAAAGCAAAATCAGGTTGAATAGCGATATGATGAATGGCATCTATCATACCTTTTTTACTAGCCTGATAAACGTTCAAGCGATCAACATCTTCAACATCAATAATTTCTATCTGATAAGCCAATGCATCACGGATAATTAAGTCATATAAAGATTCTCTCTTTTTTTCAGACAATTGCTTAGAATCATTAATAGCTTCATGATAATATCCTTTTTCAAAAATAACACCTGCAACAACCAACGGACCAGCCATTGGTCCTCGACCAGCTTCATCTAAACCAATAATGTAAGATTTTCCTAATGCATAAGCAGCTTTTTCATACCTTAATCTTTCACACATGTATAGTCCTCCCATGTGACCTTCCCAATACTGCCATCATAAATTTCACTAAAAACCAGTTGAATAACACGATCATAATCTGTTTCTCCACGCAATAACTTGATCTTGCGTTTTTGAGCAATATGATCAAATGCTTTTAGTAACCAATCCGAATCATCTAAATCAATTTCTAGACCATACCTCTCTTTTAATAGATCAGGATAATATTTTGTCAAATATGTCATGACATATACAAACAAATCATCTAAAGGAAGAATATCTTGTTTAATAGAGCCTAAAAGAGCAATATTTCTAGCAATATGTTCATCCTCAAACTTAGGCCATAATACACCTGGTGTATCAAACAATTCAAAATCTTTAGCAACTCGTATAATCTGTTGTGCCTTTGTCACTCCAGGTTTATTCCCTGTTACAGTCGCCTTACGATTAGCCAATTTATTAATAAAAGTAGATTTACCAACATTAGGTATTCCTAAAACCATAGCACGGATTGCTCTTGGTTTGATGCCTCTAGCTTTTTCTTTATCCATTTTAGGTTTCAAAACCTTGCGACATTTCTCAATAATCTTTTGGTATTCATTAAAGTTCTTTAAATTTACGCTCATAGCCTGATAACCAATAGATTCGTAGTAATGAACCCATTGTTTCGTTTTTTCATCATCAGACATATCCTTCTTAGTTAAAACAATCAATCTTGGTTTTTGATTAATAATATCATTTAACATTGGATTTTTTGATGAGTAAGGAGCCCTTGAATCAACCAATTCAATCACAATGTCAATAACCTTCATACGTTCACTTATTTCTCTTCGTGCCTTTGCCATATGGCCAGGAAACCAGTTGATACCACTTTTATTAACCCCCCCTTGGTTTTCTAAATTGTTCATATAAATCTACTCCTTTCGCACTAAAATTTTTTATAATAAAATCAAGCGTTTTTCTTATATATTATATCACATTATTTTGTTTTTTCAGATACCTTTCTGCCAATTTATATTGATCACTATATCTAAAAATTATATCTACACCTTTTTCATTATCAACAAATATATTCTTAATAAAACTATCTACGGTGTTTCTATCAACTGATTCTATCATTCCTGTTTTTTTAAATTTATTTAACCATTCAAAATCATAAGAGTTTATTTTATTGATTTTCAGATTTTCTTTTTCTATATTTAGTTTATTTATTTCATATAGATATTTTTGTTTAAAATCATCATAATCTTCCTCTGAAACAAAATCACATTTATAATCTTTTAATAGCTCATTTAATAATGATTTATATTTTTCTAATTCTTTATCTATCTCGACTATTCTAATTTTTTTTATTTCAGCATTATACTCTGCCCTTGATAATGAAATAGTATCATCAATTTTTTCTTTTATATTACAAACCAATTCTATATGTTGATTTAAAGTACTTAAAATAATTTCGTCCAATTCCTTTTCTTGTATATAATGTTTATTGCATTGCTTGGTTTTGATATAAGTGCTGCAATAATAAAAAACTTTTTCTTTTTTGTTTTTTATTTTTGTAAGTCTATATAAATTTGCACCACATTCAGAACATCTCAAAAAACCAGTATATTTATAAAATTTACCCTCTTTATTAACTCTAACATTTCGATTATATAGAATATCCTGTACTTGATTAAAAATTTCTTCATCAATAATTGCATTATGTCTTTCTTTTGAAATGACCCATTCATCTTCTGGAACTCTTACAATATTATGTGTTTTATGACTTATTCTAGTTCTCTTGCACTGAACAAGTGAACCTATATATGTTTGATTTTGCAATATAGCATCTAACATTTTTGTATTCCATTTCTTTGATATTTTACCAACCTCTATACTATATTTTTCTTTTAAATAAATACTTGGTGTTAAAATATTATTATTAGTTAAATCTTCTATTATTTCCTGTTTGCTTTTTCCCTTTAATACTAGATTAAATATTTTTTTTATGATAATTGCAGCGTCTTTATCAACAATAAGTTTATGAACATCTTCTGGGTCTTTCAAATAACCGAAAGGAGCAATTTTGCCTATAAAGTTTCCAGACTTTTTACTTGCTTTAAGTGATGAACGCATCTTTTTTGAAGAATCCTTAGAATAACTTTCATTCATAAGATTTTTAAATGGTATTTCTAATGAATCCATTACATTAGGTTCTAAATAGGAATCTACTTTATCATTTATTGAAATAAATCTTAATCCATACTGTGGTACTATTTCGTCAATAAAATTTCCTACCTCAATATAATTTCTCCCTAATCTTGATAAATATTTTACTATGACACCATTTATTTTTTTCTTTCTTATATCATTAAGCATTTTTTTATATCTGGGTCTATCAAAATCTGTACCAGTATAACCATCGTCAACGTAATCTTTATATATCATTATATCATCCTTGTCAACTAGGTAGTCATCTATAAGTTTCTTTTGGTTTACAACACTATTTGATTCTTCTTCTATTTTTTCATCGAACAAACGCCTGCGATATATTCCTAATATCCACTTTTTCATTTTCCTTTGCTTCCTCCTCTAAATAATTTACTAAACTTTGATATTCATCTTGATACTTGAATTTAATATCCAAAGTTCCATCTTTTCTAACGAAAATAACATCTATAAGTTCATTTAAAACTTCTTTCGTTAGTCTTTTAATCTTCCTATTTCTTTTATAATGACCTATCCAATAATCATTCTTTCTAATTTTTTTGATATTTTCTTTATAAGTAAATGTATATAATTCTATATCTTCATTTAATTTAGTAATTTTATTTTCAATTTCTTCGGATAATTTAATAAATTCTCTTTTTTCTATTTTATTAAATTTCCATTCTTCATAATATTTCCTTTTATCTTCTTTTAAATTCGATATTTTAAGTTCTGCAATTTTCACTTTATTCTTATATTCATTTTCAATAGAGCCCTGATTATTTTTAAAATAGAGTTTAGATAAACTTTTTTCCAACTCTATTACTAATTTAACTTGTAATTGAATAGATTCTAAAACAGCATTTTCTAAATCACTTGTTTTTATTTTATGAGGCGAACAAGACTTACTTACCTGTAAATAAGTCATACAAAAGTAATTAGAAATTTGGGTTTTCCCTCTTAAATCCTCTTGCTTAGTCATTGCTCTACCACAATCAGAACATTTAAGTATTCCATTAAATATCGAATAATTTGTTGGTGCTTTATGTTTTTTATTTTTATCATTTTGTTTTATTAACTTCTGTACCTTATTAAAATCTTCCTTAGATATAATTGCTTCGTGAGTGTTTTGAGAACGAATATATTCATCTTCATCTTTTGAAATGATTTTTTTACTTCCAAAAGTTGCTCTTGTTGTTTTTAATTGAACTAAATTACCAATATATGATTCATTATGGAGCATTCTACCAATCGTAGATGTACTCCATAGATAATTCGACTTTATTTCAAATGGGTCTAGTGTTAATTTTCTTTTCTTTCTTCTTTGAATTTCTTTTCTACATAAAATCCCACTATCATTAAGATATTTACAAATCGTTGGTCGTCCACTTCCAGATAATGCCATATCAAATATCTTTTTCACAATATCAACTTCATCAGGATCTATTACTAAATGATGTTTATTCTCCGAGTCTAACATATATCCATAAGGTGTTGTTCCTGCAACAAATTCACCGTTTTTCGCCATTACTTTATAAGCACTTGCAACTTTTTTAGATATATCTCTTGAATAGTTCTCATTCATAAGATTTTTTACAGGTACTATCAAACTACTTATTGAATCTGGATCTAAATAAGAATCTACATTATCATTTACGGAAATAATGCGTATGTCATAAACAGGAAATACTTCTTCAATATATTTTCCAACTTCTCTATGATTTCTCCCTAATCTTGATAAATCTTTTACTATAATACCATTTATTTTTCCATTAACCACATCTTGCAACATTCTTTTAAAATCCGGTCTTTCAAAATTAGTACCGGTATAGCCATCATCAATATAGTAATCTTCAATCTCAATGTTAGCCTTATTTTCCAGAAACGATTCAATCAACGCTTTTTGATTTTTAATTGTATAAGATTCACTATTTTCTCCATCATCAAATGATCTTCTCCCATATACACCAATATGCCATCTTCTATTTTCATCGTTTTTTCGACTTAGTTTTTTATTGCCACGACCTGACATTTCCACCTCCTCCTTCCAAATTACAAACAAATCATAATTCAAATTTTATTTTTTTACGAAGGTAGAAATTTTAATTTTGTAAACTTGACTATCTATATAGATTTTTAAGTACATTCGTCAAGCAATCATTGGCGGTTTTGTTTGTATCAGAAAATCTTATTCTTACTAATTTTCCATTAACTTTAAAAATATAAGGGTTTTTTACCTTATTTAAAAAATCAAGTATTCTTTCTCCACTTTGTTTTCTTTTATCAATTTTTATATCAGTTATTTCATCTACTTCATCTTGATTAACTTCATCTAAGGATATTTTTCTACATCTTTCTAACTTTTCTGCCAATTTTTCAATTTCTTTATTGTTCATTTTTAATCTTCCTCTCCTTTAATATGGAATTTTTCTATTCCTACATATGAGTTTATAAACTCATATCTTCTTACACAATAGTTGAAAGTTATCTTTTGATACAAAAGGAAATAAGTCACATTTCATTAAAACATCTATAACCATATTTTTTGCCTCTTTTTTGTTTTTTGCACTTACTTCTACATATTCCATTTTTTTATTACTACTAATACTTACAATATATTTTTTTCTTTTATTAAAATTTTTTAACATCTTTTCCCTCTCTTTCTATTCTTCTAATATCTATTTCAAAAACATTTATTAAAGCCTTATCTATCTTTTGTATTTGAGGCTCTGTTAGTTTACCTAAATAGGCAAATATTCTTATTTTATCAATTACTCTAACCTGCTCTAATAAAATTAAAGAATTATACCTTAAAAAATCATTGTTATGAATTAAAATATGTGTTGGTAATTTTTCTTTTTTTATTATCTTTGTTAATGGAGCAACTATAACAGTCGGACTATATTTATTGCCACAATCATTTTGAAGAACCACCACTGGTCTTTCTCCTTTTTGCTCACTTCCAATAGCAGGATTTAGTGTCGCATAATAAATATCTCCTTTTTTTATATCAGATTTAATCATCTTTCTTTTCAACTTTATATATAATGTGTGGTGGTCTATCATTAAATAGATTTAATATATTTAACTTCTTATCTTTTAAATAATCTGTTAAAACACGATTAACATCTTCTTGTGCCTTTTGCATACTTGTTTGTGAATGATCCATAGTTGTTTCAAATATCAATTTAACTTTTACTTTATAATTTTTTCTTTTCATTAAAATTTCCTCCTTAATATGTAAAAAAGCCAAAGTACATATAAATACCTTGACTTTCATAATATTTATTTCTTTTATTTTTTTAGTTTTAACTGATATTTGTCTTAATACCCTCAGTACGGGATTTCATCAAACTATTGACTTGCTAAATCAATATCACAGGAATTTCACCTCCCCGAGGATCTCTCCGGGCTGCACCCATTGCTTGAGTCTGTGGCTATGCAGGAGTATCTTTAATACTGTTAGATGTAATCGCAAATTAGGTGCTACCTAATTTTATAACCAAGTATAAACCGACAAGCGTACTTGTTAAAGTGCTGAATCTAACAGGAAAGTATCTGATGAATGTGTATCAAATTTTCAAAGAACACATCCTGCTCCACTAAATTAAAAGGAACAGGTGGAAAAGGATTAACGGCTCTATAATTTAACTGGAGGAATTAAATAAATCTTTCAGTTTTATTTTATATTAAAATAGACATAACTATAACCTTG